>CAKUFI010000027.1 GCA_934647305.1 uncultured Clostridia bacterium
ACACGCCGCTGGGCACGATTGAAAGTTCGAAAGGGCTGCGGCCCTCTCGAGCTCTCCGGGGGTTTTTTGACAGTCTGCGGCTTTTCTGAGAAAAGCCTCTCCCCAGACCCCTCACGAAAAGCACCTGCAAGAAAAGGATAATATCTCAGGACAAGTGTATTTCTTGCCTGAAAGGCAGAGTTGACGGCAGCGTCGGCAGAAGAGGATAATAATCTCAGGGCAGGCGTATTTCCTGCCTGACAGGCAAGGCATATCCTCCTGAAAACGAAAAACAGAGCCTGCCGCGGCGGGGGCGTTTGCGGAGAACGTGAAGAACGATTCGCAGGCGCTTCCCCCAGCCGTCGGGCCTCGCACAGAACGGATCAACAGAAGGGAGCATTACAAATGGAGCGCAAGGACATTCAGGTACTGGCAAAAAAGGTGGCGGATCAGATCGGACGGGTGATCGTGGGCAAGCGGGACACGGTGGAGCTGCTGCTCACGGCGATGATCGCGCGGGGGCACGTGCTGCTCGAGGACGTGCCGGGCACGGGCAAGACGGTGATGGCCAAATCGCTGGCGAAGTCGCTGTCCTGCGGCTTTTCGCGGATTCAGTTCACGCCCGACCTGCTGCCCTCGGACGTGACCGGCCTGTCGGTCTACGACGCGCGCAGGGGCGAGTTCGAATTCAAACCCGGCCCGGTGTTCACCAACGTGCTGCTGGCCGACGAAATCAACCGCGCCACCCCCCGCACGCAGAGCGCTCTTTTGGAGTGTATGGAAGAGCGGCAGGTGACGGTGGACGGCGTGACGCGGCCGCTGAGCGAGCCGTTTCTGGTGGTGGCGACGCAGAACCCGCTGGAGACGCAGGGCACCTTCCCCCTGCCCGAGGCGCAGCTGGACCGCTTCCTGATGAAGCTGACCCCCGGCTATCCCACCACGCGGGAGGCGCTGGACATCCTGAATCGCTTTATCGAGGACAACCCGCTCGCCGAGCTGACCCCTGTCGCCTCGGCCGAGGAGATCCGCGAGGCGCAGCGGCTGTTTACCGGGGCGTACGTCTCCGAGCCGGTGCGCGAGTACATCGTGGCGCTGTGCGAAAAGACGCGCGAGATGCCGTCGGTCGCAACCGGCGTCAGTCCCCGCGGCATGCTGTCGCTGCTTCGCGCCTGCCAGGCCTACGCGCTGGTAAAGGGGCGCGACTTCGTGACCCCGGACGACGTGAAGGCGCTCGCTGTGCCGGTGCTGGCTCACCGCATCATACTCAGCGGCCTGTTCGGGCGCAGCGCGCGGGCGGAAGACGTGGTGAAGGAATCCCTGGCCGCGATCACTGCCCCGACCGAGTCCCCCGAAAGGGCGTGATGGGGTGAGCGTGCTGTGGATTCTGGTGGTTGCGGGCGCGCTGGCGGTGCTTCAGAGCCTGCTGTTCTCGCTGACCAACCTGCGGCGCATCCATTACACCCGCCGCTTCAGCCGCGCGACCGCCTATGAGGGTGAAACAGTCGAGCTGATCGAGGTCATCCGCAACGCCAAGCCCTTTCCGGTACCCTGGCTGCGGGTGGAGTCGCGCATTTCGCCGTTTTTGCGGTTCGGCCGCGGCGGCGCAGACGAGGAGCGGGAAATCGCGGCGCAGCAGTATCACCGCTCGGCGTTCTTCCTGGGGCCAATGTGCCAGGTCACGCGCCGGCACGAAGTGACCTGCCTCAAGCGCGGCCACTATGACGTGGGCTCGGTGGCGCTGACGGCGGGCGACCTGGTGGGTCTGAGCGTGAAGAGCCGCCAGCTGACGCTGCCCTGCGAGCTGGACGTGTACCCGCGCATACTCTCCGAGCAGGAGCTGGCCACCCCCAGCACCCGCTGGCAGGGCGAGCTGCCCGTGCGCCGGTGGATCATGCCCGACCCGTTCCTGACGGCGGGCATCCGCGACTATCGCCCCGGCGACCCGCTGCGGGACGTGCACTGGCGCGCCACCGCCCGGATGGGCACGCTGCAGGTCAAGGTACGCGACTACACCGCCGACCCGCGCGTGATGGTGGTGCTGAACGTGCAGACCAGCGAAAAGCAGTGGGGCGACCTGATGGACTACGAGCAGGAGGGCGTGGAGCAGGGCATCCGCATCGCGGCCACGCTGTGCATGCGCGCGCTGGGCGCGGGCGTCGAGGCGGGCTTCGCGTCGAACGCCTGCCTGATCGGCGAAAAGGGAGAGGGCAAGACCGTGTTCGTGCCCGCCCGGCGCTCTCAGGCGCAGGCCAACATCCTGCTGGGCACGATGGCGAGGCTGCTGATTCACCGCGAAACCAGCTTCAACACCTTCCTGGACGAACTGTGCCTGGAGAAGGGCATCGACGTGGTGATCCTGTCCGCCTATGACAGCGAGGAGCTCCGCGCGCGCATGGCCAGACTGACCCGAAACGGCAACTCGGCCACGCTTTTGCGCCTGGAAAGGGGGAAACGCGATGCGCAGACTGCTTCATAAGCTGGCGCTGGCGCTTTTGTTCTGCCTGAGCTTTGCGCCGGTGGCGCTGATCGGCGGGTGGAGCCTGCTGGGTAGCCTGCCCGCGGCGTTTACCCTGCTGGCGCTGGACGTGCCGGTCGCGTTTCTGCTGAGCCTGGTGCCGGGCTATGTGGGCGGTAAGATCAGGCATGCCGAGCCCGCCCAGCCCACCGTGCACCGCTTCGAGACCGAGAGCGAGAGCCGCTTTCTGGCCGAGGACGCGGAAAGGCGCAAAAAACCGCTGCGCGCGCCGCTGTGCGCGCTGTGCATGCTGGGTCTTGCGCTGGGAACGGCGCTTCTGCCCATCCCGGCCCTGGCGGGGGCCGGTCTGGTCATGCGGGCGCTTCAGGGCCTGCTCAGCGCGATACTGATTCCCTTCGCGCTGATGCTGGTGCTGGACGAGCAGAACCGGGTCTCAACCACCTGCGCGACCGGGTTTGCGATTTACCTGGCGGCGAGCGTATATCTGGCCTTCGAAAAGAACCCGGCGCTCACCCGGGCGATGTACGCGCTGGGGCTGGCCTTTCTGACGGTCGCGGCGCTGTTTCTCAACGAGCAGGCGCTCACGAACGGCGCGGCCAGCCGAAGGAGCGGACGGCCCAGCGCGCGTCTGCTGCGGCGCAACCGCGTAATTCTCTTATGCTTTGCGGCTCTGGGCGCGGTCATCCTGTACTTCGACCGCATCCGGCAGGCGGCGAGCCGCGCGGCCAGGGCGGCGCTGGCCTGGATCTGGGAGGCGTTCGCGTGGCTGACCAACCTGTTTCTGGGCGGCGAGAGCGGCGGCTCGGGCGGCGGGGGCGGCGGCGACCTGTCCGGCCTGATGGAGGGCGGAGAGACCGGCGCGTTCTGGAAGTACACCGAGAAGTTCCTGATCGCGCTGGCGTTTATCCTGGCGGCGGCGGCGCTCGTCTGGCTGGGCGTCAGGGTGTACAGGCTGATCAGAAAGGGCGTGCTGCGGCTGCTTGAAAAGCTGCGCGGCGTGACCAGGAGCCTGGGCGAGGATTACGTGGACGAGCAGGAGAGCCTGGACTGGGGCGAGATGAGCCGCGGCGTGAAGGACGAGCTGAAAAAGCGGCTGGAGCGGCTCACCCGGCGCGAAAAGAAGTGGACGGAGATGGACGCGCGCGAAAAGGTGCGCTATGTCGTGCGGCGCATGTACAAAAGGGCGGGCGGTGGCCTGTCCAGCCTGACCATCCGCGAAGCCGCCTCTCAGCTCCCGCGCGGCAGCGCCTCCGAGGAGGAGGTCGCCTCGCTCTACGAGCAGGCGCGCTACGCCGAAACTGCGCCGACGCAGGAGCAGGCCGAACGGCTTCGAAGGGATGTGAAGCCATGACCGAGGAGCTTTCTCTCAAGCTGCGCTCGCTGCCCGATTCGCCCGGCTGCTACCTGATGAAGTCCCACGGCAGAATCATCTACGTCGGCAAGGCGAAGAACCTCAAAAACCGGGTCAGCCAGTACTTTCACAGCAGCCGCGACCACACGCCCAAGGTGCGCGCGATGGTCGAAAAGGTGGACGACTTCGACGTCGTGCTGGTGGACAGCGAGCTGGAGGCGCTCATCCTCGAATGCAACCTGATCAAACTGCACCGGCCGTGGTACAACATCCTGCTCAAGGACGACAAGCACTACCCCTACATCCGCATCGACCCGAAGGCGGACTTTGCCACGGTCGACCTGGTGCGCAAGCCCGAAAAGGACGGCGCGCGCTACTTCGGCCCGTTTTTCAGCGCGACGGTGGTCAGGGAGCTGCTGGACGTGGTGCGCCTGGTGTTCCCGATACGCACCTGCCGCCGGGCGATTTCCCCGGACAGGCCGACGCGCCCCTGCGTGCAGTACGAGATCGGCCAGTGCGTGGGCCCGTGCACGGGAAACGTGACCCCCGAGGCCTACCGCGAGCTGATCGGGCGGGTGATCCGCTTCCTGGAGGGCGACGAAAAGCCCATCCTGCGCGAGCTGACCGAGCGGATGAAGGGAGCCGCGGCGCAGCTGCAGTATGAAAAGGCGGGCGTGTACCGCGACCGCATCGCCGCCGTGGAGCAGATCATGCAGAAGCAGAAGGCCATCGTGGCCGGGGGCGGCGATCAGGACGTGATCGTCACCCAGCGCCAGCAGGAGGACGCGCTGGTGCAGATGCTGCTGGTGCGCGGCGGCAAGATGATCGGCAGCGAGCTGCACGTGATCGAGCGGGCGGGCGACGAGCCCGAGGACGAAATCCTGCTCTCCTTCATGCTGCAGTATTACGGCGAGGATCACATGCCCGCGCGCGAAATCCTGATCGGCCAGCCGGTCGCCGAGGTGGAGACGCTCGCCCCGCTGCTGTCCGAAAAGTGCGGCCGCAAGGTGGTCATCACCCAGCCCCAGCGCGGTGAAAAGCGGCAGCTGGTGGACATGGCGATGAAGAACCTGCGCGACGCGGCGCTCAAGCGCGAACGCCGCCTGGCCAACGCCTATTCCCGCACGCTGGGCGCGCTGCGCGAGCTGCAGGAGGTGCTGGGGATCGAAAATCTTCCCCTGCGCATTGAGGGCTACGACATCTCCAACACCCAGGGCGCGCAGTCGGTCGGCTCGATGGTGGTCATGAAGGGCGGGCTTTCCTCCAATAAGGATTACCGCATCTTCCGCATCCGCACCGTCGAGGGGCCGAACGACTTCGCCAGCATGCGCGAGGTCATCACCCGCCGCCTGACCCACGGCCTGAAGGAGCGCGAGGAGCGCCTGTCTCAGGGGCTCGACCCGGCCGGCGGCAAGTTCTCCGAGCTGCCCGACCTGATCCTGATCGACGGCGGCCGGGGGCAGCTGAACGCGGCGCTCGAGGCGATGCGCGAGTGCGGCCTGAGCATCCCGATGTTCGGCCTGGCCAAGCGCGTGGAGGAAATCGTGCTGCCCGACGAGGAGACCTCGATCTTCCTCGACCGGCACAGCGAGGCGCTCCACCTCATCCAGCGCCTGCGCGACGAGGCTCACCGCTTCGCCATCACCCACCACCGCTCGCTGCGCTCCTCCGCCGCGCTTTCCTCCCGCCTGGACGCGATTCCGGGCATAGGCCCCGCCCGAAAGCGCGCCCTGCTCACCCATTTCACCACCATCCAGGAGCTGCTCGCCGCCGACGAAAAGGCGCTGTGCCAGGTCGACGGCGTCTCCGAAAAGACCGCCGCGCTCATCTGGCGCGCCCTGCACGGGGAGGAAACGTAGGAAAACGCTGGGAAGACGGCTTTTCTGAGAAAAGCCTCTCCCCAGACCCCTCACGAAAAGCACATGCAAGAAAAACATATTCTCTCTGAAGAAACGCAGTTCTTGCATGACAGGCACTGAAAAGACACACACATCAACGAACATGAAAGGAAGGATGATACCATGTACAACGAGAAAATTGACCGGCTGATCGACGGCTGGAGGGACGAGCTGATCGAGACGCTGCGGCACTGGATCGCCATCGACAGCCAGGCGGACGAGAGCGCGCCCGCCCCGAACGCCCCCTTTGGCCCGGCGGTGCGCGGCATGCTGGACGCGGCGCTCGCCGACGCGCGGAAGCTGGGCTTTGAGACCGAGGATGCAGAGGGCTACGCCGGGGTGGTCAAGCTGGGCGCGGGCGAGCAGACGATGGGCATCCTGGCGCACCTGGACATCGTGCCGGCCGGCGAGGGCTGGACGCACGCGCCCTTCGGCGGCGAAATCGAAAACGGCAGGCTGTACGGCCGCGGCACGGCGGACGACAAGGGCCCGGCGGTGGCGGCGCTGTTCGCGATGCGCGCGGTGCGGGAGGCCGGCGTGGCGCTCAGGGACGGCGTGCAGCTGATTCTGGGCTGCGACGAGGAAAACGGCATGGGCGACATGAAGTACTACCGCGAGCACCGCAAGGTACCGGACTACGCCTTCTCGCCCGACGCGGAGTTCCCGCTGATCAACATCGAGAAGGGCGGCCTGCACGTGGTGCTGAGCGCGCAGGGCGGCGACGAAGCCTCCGCCCGCATCCCGGTCTACAGCCTGCACGCGGGCGAGCGCGTGAACGTGGTGCCCGGCACGGCGACGGCTGAGGTGGGCACGGCGACCGTCAGCGCCGCCGAGATGAACGCGCTGCTTGCTGAAAAGGGGCTGAAGGTACGGGCAACCGACCTGGGCGACGGCCGCGCGCGGCTCGAGGCCACCGGCGTGGGCGCGCACGCCTCGATGCCGCACCTGGGCGTGAACGCGGCGGGTCTGCTGCTGATCGCGCTTCGCGAGCTGAACGCAGGCGGCGGCAGCGCGCAGGCCATCGCGGCGCTGGCCGACAAGCTGGGGCTGGAGGGCGACGGCAAGTCCCTGAACATCGCCATGAGCGACGAAAAGAGCGGCGCGCTGACCTGCAACCTGGGCCTTCTGCGCTACGACGGCCAGGTCTTGCGCGCGCACCTAGACATCCGCTACCCGCTGTGCGCGGCCGAGCCCGACCTGTGCGGCCGGATGGTGATGGCGCTGACCGGCACGCCGCTGAGCGTGTCGCGCGAGGGCGGCCACCCGGTGCACTACGTGCCCGAGGATCACCGGCTGGTTCGCGGCCTGCTCGAGGTGTACCACGACCTGACCGGCCTGCCCGCAAAGGCCATCGCCATCGGCGGCGGCACCTACTCGCAGACCATGCCCAACACCGTCGCCTTCGGCATCAACTTCCCGGGCGACGCAGACCCCTGCCACATGCCCGACGAGTTCGTGGACATCGACAAGCTGCTCCTGAGCGCCAAGATCATGGCCCACGCCATCGAGAAGCTGGCGGGCGAATAAGCGTATATGAAATTCCCCCGTCCGTATGGGCGGGGGAATTCAGGCAGGGTGATTACTCGTTCGAGGTCTTGATGGAAAAGGTCAGCGTGCCGGTGTACTTGCCGTAGGGGAGCTTTTCATTCACACTGAAGTTCAGCGTGCAGGAAAGATCAGCCGTATTATCGCTCTTATTACTCACACTGATTAGCGAAGTTGTATTTCTTATATAATCAGTTTTTGAGGAGGTAATCCAGCATTTCACCATACTTACATTTGAAGTATTCTTCAGGTACATATATGCCTTATCGTTAGAAGAAACGCCACCACCGCTGCCATAACCATAGCCACCCGAAAGGAGCACGTTCAACTCCGTAATATCCGTCAGCACGAAACCGCTCTTCAGCGTGACGGTCGCGGAGCCCTTGCCGGTCGTGGGGTCCAGGTCAATCTGCGAGGGGATAATGACGGTGTAGCTGGTGGGCTGCTCGCCCAGGTCGAGCACGACGCTGGCGCTGGCGCTCTTGGTCTCGCTCTCGGCGTTCAGCTCGGTGTCTGCCACCGCGCACGCGCTGCACAGCACCAAGCAGATAAGCAGCGCCGCGGCAAGAATCTTGCGGAAAGTGTTCATAAATTCAAACCTCCTTGAAATTGGTTGGATGGGTGGGAGTTAGTCAGAGAGGAGTAGTTCTAACGATGAAGCTAATGTAGCCCGAATAGGAACCTGAAGAAGGCAATTCTCCATCCACAGCGAGATTCAAAGTGCAGGAAATATCCTCGCTGTTATCGTCTGTGTTATACACAGGGAGGATTTCATCTCCATACTTGACTGCTTTCCCTTCACTGTCTGTAATGTTATATAAAAGCTGTGTTCCGTTTGTCTTCTTTCGAATAGCAAACTGTTCCTTGTTACTGTCAGAAGAAGAATGCTGGATTTCAAGATGCAGTTTTGACACATCCGTAAGTATAAAACCCTTTCTCACCTTGACAGTCAATGAGCCCGCGCCAGTTTGGGGATCAAGTTCAAGCGTTGCCGGGATAACAATCGTAAAACTGCTGGGTTCTTCCCCCAATTCCAAACTAACTTGTGTAGACGCAGTCCAGCCAGATGAGCTTACAATGTGTTCTGCTTCCGCTCCGCAGCTGCACAGCACCAGACAGGCGAGCATTGTTACCGCAAGGAACCTGCGAAACCTGTTCATGGTTCAAACCTCCTCCCTTATTCTACAATCATCTGGATGTCCAGATCCGCGTTGTTCGTGGGGCTCTGCGCGTCGGCCATGCGATAGGGCTGCACGTGCAGTATGGCCGGGTAAGTGCCCGCCTCGAGCTCGCGGGTCAGGATCACCTTGTTGACGTACTGCCCGGGCGGAATCAGCCCGGTCGTAAAGATGACTTCGTTCGTCTCCTTGAGCCGCAGTTCAAACGTCAGGTAGTACCAGCCGGCGTTGTCCTCCGGATTGTTCAGAGAGACGTATGCCTCCGTCGCTCCGACCGGGAGCTTGATGCTGGTCCAACCCGGAATGGCGATTCCCGGCTCGGTCGGAGCTGGGGTGGGGGTAATCTTCTCTCCCGCGTTGGGGTCAACGGTCAGCGCGGGCCGATCGGTTTCGGCCGGCGGCTCACTGCCGGGAACAGGCTGACGAATCAGCGCGTATACCAGCACGATAATGACCAGGAACAGCAGCGCAATGAGTACGAACGGCCATGGCCGCGCGCGATGCTTCTGCTTTTTTGCCCTTTTATTCATCCTTCTCACCTCCTTCGATCCGCACAGTGAAGGTCAGTACATCCTGATAGCGGCCTTTTCGCGAAGGGGCTTTGCTCAGTGCAGCCTCAAGCGTCACAGCGCCGTCTGATGTAAAGCGGGCAACTATGCTTCCGTTTTGCAGAGGCACGCCGGATTCTCCGGCCATAAGCACATAAGAAAGGGAATCCTCGCCGCACACGACGGCGAAATCGTTTTGCGAGGTCACGGTAACCACCGCGGTCCTCTCGCCAATACCGCCTGCCTTCAGCTCAAAACGGCAGGCGCTTTCCATGTCCTCAGACAACTGAATCACGGAGGGAAGCAGCAACGTCAGGGGCGACGCCGTCTCGGCAGGGGCTTGTTCACTGGGCGCGGAAATCGTCTCAGGCGATTCAGAAGGCATTTCCGTCCCTTCCGCTTCTTCAGTCGGAACCATCGTTTCCTCAGGCGGAACCGTCGTTTCCTCGGGCAGAACCGTCGTCTGCCCAGCCGTTTCCGTGGCAAGCGGCTTCGTTTCCTCAGGTAATTCCTCCTGCGCTCTGCAGGAAAAAAGCAGAAACGCCAAAACTATAGTCAATGCCGCGCAAAGCCGCTCGTTTATTCGCCTTTTCATCCGCATTCCGGCTCCCTTCTCGCCCCATCAAATTTACGCACCTGCGTATATTCGTATTATATCACCTCCTTTGAGTTTACGCAAGTGCGTATACGCTCTCGCGTAATCTTTTTTATGATTCTTTTGAGGTGAGATGCGATGACGGTCAAGGAAGCGGTGGTCGCGCGGTTCAAGGAGATCCTGCGCGAGCGGAAAATGCGCGCCAACGAGCTGGCGGTGCGCGCGGGGGTCACGCCCTCGACGGTATACAGCATGCTGGACGGGCGGCGCAAGGAGCTGTCGATCAACGTAATCAAAAAGCTGTGCGACGGGCTGGACATGTCGCTGGGCGAGTTTTTCTCCGCGCGCGTGTTCGACGAGCTGGAGCAGGAAATCCGCTAGGACAGGAGAGTTTCGCATCCAGGTGCGAAACTCTCTTGCTTCATGAATGAAAAAGTTGTATAATAAAGTCAACATTTGCAGACGAACGTCGAACGGTAGCGGCCATTTCATATGGCAAGTTCCGGTTTCCTGAAATACTGGCACCGGAGACGTCATAGAGTCTGTTAATGACGAAAGGACAGATAATAAGATGGCGGATACAAAGCTTTTCAATATAAAAGGTACTGCAAAGGAATATCAGAGCGAAACCGTTACGCTCGAAAAAGAGCTCCAAACTGTGATTGAGAATAATATGGATACTTTCTTTGGAGTAACCTTTCTTGCCTCCGAGTATCGTACAACGGATGGCGGACGCATGGACAGCATAGGGATTGACGAAAATCACTGTCCAGTGATCTTTGAATACAAGCGTTCCGTGAAGGAAAATGTCATTAACCAGGGCCTGTTTTATTTGAACTGGCTCCTGGATCATAAGGACAGCTTCAAAGTGCTCGTCATTGAAAAAGTAGGCATGAAGGCGGCAAGCACCATTGATTGGACTATGCCGCGAGTCATATGCGTTGCAGGGGACTTTACTAAATATGACGAATCTGCCATTAAACAGATGAACCGTAATATCAGCCTGATTCGATACAAGAAATTCGGAGAGGATTTGCTTATGTTCGAGCAGGTCAACGAGAATATTGCCGCTGCGATTCCTGATGATGAGCCAGCCGGTAAAGTAAAACCTGCAGACAAGACATTTGATGAGCAGATGAGGAATGCCGACGAAAGCATTAGAGTGCTGTATGAAAACCTTTCCAACTATATTCTCAGTCTTGGCGATGACATCAGCGAAAGTCATTTGAAGCTTTATGCGGCATTTAAGAAAATCAAGAATGTGGTCACAGTAGTGGCTCAGAAGAAAAAACTGATTCTGAATTTGCCTCTTGACGTGTCTACAGTTTCGTTTGAGGAAGGTTTTTCAAGAGACGTTACGAATATCGGTCATTGGGGATGTGGCCCAGTTGAGCTTTACCTGCAAAACAGCGCGGATTTTGAAAAGGCGAAGCCTCTAATCGATCGAGCATATGACGAGAACTGAATATGGGCTTCCTGCTTGTCGGAAGAATTGAGGTTTTACCATGCTGCATCACGGCCTATACGAACAAGACCGTCAACAACAATGGATACTCTATCATCATTGGACAGAACACAATAAACCACCGGCTTTGCCGGTGGTTTATCATATGCAGGCAGGCCGTTCGCCGCAGCCGCTGCACAAGCCTACTCGTCGGTGCGGCCGATCCAGCCGACCTCGCCGCTGACCGGGGTGCGGGTGCGCCCGGCGATGCGGGTGCGCGCGTCGTCCAGGTGCCTGGCGTGCAGACGGGCGCACTCGTCCACCGCGCGAATCTGGCGAAGCAGCGCCTGCACGGTGCGCTCCATCTCGCTGCCCGCGGAGTAGTCGGCCTCGATGGCGAAGTCGACGCGGTTCTGGGTCAGCATGTCGTCCACCGTGCGGGTGGACATCGGCGGGTGCACGGCGATCGAAAAGCCGCCCTTGGCGCGCATCATCTTCATGCTGGGCACGTCGGTCAGCCCGTCGCCCAGGTAGATCATGTTGCGGAAGGGAATGCGGCGGCGATCCTCCGGCGTGAAGTTGTTCAGATCCACGTCGTTGGTCACGTCCAGTATGCCCTTGTTGATGCGGAACAGATACTGCGTCTTGTTGGTGTAGTTGACCGCGGTGGAGGGCCAGCAGGCCACGCCGTCCGGCCCGTAGGCAAACGACGCGGCGAAGATGGCGTGAAACTCCTTGGCAATGCGGGAGCCCTCGATGATCTCGCGCAGGCCGGAGGAGACGATGTAATGCTCCACCGTCAGTCCGATCGAGCGGCCGTAGGCGTTCACCCGCGAAAACCAGCTTTCCACGCCCGGGAAATACTCCACGCTCTGACCCTGCTTCTCCAGCAGCTCCCGAGTCAGGGGCATGACCCCCCGCGCCCGCTCGCACATCATGTACATGTAGGACAGCACGGAGTCCATTTCGTGCTTCAGCGCGGCCTGCCGGCAGTCGGCCCAGAACTGCTCGGGCGGTATGCCCAGGCCGGGCAGGAAGCCGTACTCCTGCATGTCGCGCGGGGAAAGCGTCTTATCGAAGTCGTAAATCAGGCAGGCAATAGGCGTCTGCGTCATATCAAAACCTCCTTTGCTGGCTGTGCCTGCACGCACCGGGCAGTGCCCGGTTCCACTTGCTGCCGCCGGTTCTATCGACGACCATTGGCCGCCATAAACTGAAGCGGCCAAGGTCTGCGAATCCGCAGGCTTCCTTGCGGATTACCGGGCAGGGCCCGGCTCCACTTGCTGCCGCCGGTTCTAGCGACGACCATTGGCCGCCATAAACTGAAGCGGCCAAGGTCTGCGAATCCGCAGGCTTCCTTGCGGATTACCGGGCAGGGCCCGGCTCCACTTGCTGCCGCCGGTTCTACCGACGACCATTGGCCGCCATAAATTGAAGCGGCCAAGGTCTGCGAATCCGCAGGCTTCCCCGCGGATTACCTGGCGGGCGCTGCCCGCCGGGTTCACTGGGGGCGGCTCCGCTCCGCTTCACGCTCCCCCAGACCCCCTCCGAAGTTTGTCTGCTCGGCGGTACCGCCAGGGACTCGTTCCTGAAAAGGCGCCCCAGCTGTAAATGAAGCCGGAAGGGCGGACGCTCTTCCGGCTTGTGTATTACGCGGCGGGGGTATCGGTGGGCGCGATCGTACCGGCAGGCTCGGTCGTGTCATCAGGCGAATCGGTAGCCGCGGGATCGGCGGTCGGCGCGGGCGCTTCGGGCGCGTCGAGGGCGTAGAGCGCGGTCTGCACCTCGGCAGTGGCCACGCCGTCAACCGTGAGGCCGGCGGCCTTCTGGAACGCCTTGACGGCCTCCAGGGTGTTGTTGCCGAACGCGCCGTCCGCCTTGTCGTTCAGGTAGCCCAGCTCGATCAGGCGCGCCTGCAGGGTCTGCACGGCGGTCGAGTTCTTCATGCCCTTCTGCAGGGTAACATAGGTCGTGGGCGGATCGGTGGGCGCAGGCGTGGCCGTGGGCTGCGCGGCGGCGATCTGCGTGCCGATGGTGCTCAGCTCGCTGATCGACGTAGCCGACAGGAGCTTAGCGACCGAGTTGTTGATGATCTGCCACTCCTGGTCGCTGGCCTCCTTGCGCGCGTCGGCGGCGCCCTCCTTGGCGGCCTGCGCGTCGGAGAGCAGGGTGGTCGCGATGATCCCCTGCATATCGGTCAGGGTGTTGATGAACGCCGCGTCGTTTTCGGCCGGCTCCTGGGGCAGCAGGCCCGCGAGGGTGGTCTTGTCGGCGTCCAGCATGGACTGGGCATAGGTGGCGTTGACCGCGTAGGTCTCGTTGAACTTGGTGCGGTAATCGGCCGCAGTGTAGTTCTTGATGAGGTCGGTGCCGGCAGAGTAGGCCGAGTAGGTCACGCCGGCGATCTTGGAGCGCGCGGCGGTCACATAGCTGAGCCAGACGATGCCGCACACCAGTACGGCCAGTATCACCACGCCGGCCAGTATGCGCTTGAGCATCACGTTGCCGCCCAGGCGGCCGCGCAGTCCGTTCAGGAAGCCCAGCACGGGGTTTGCGCCCTGCTCCTCGCCCTCGTAGGGCTCGCCGTCGTCATAGTCGCCGGGGTCGTAGCCGTTCGGGTCATAGCCGTTCTCAGCGGCCTCCTGCGGCTCGTAGCCGCCCCCCTCGGGCGCGGCGTATTCTTCCTGCCCGTCGGCCTGCGGCGCACCGTAGACCCCTTCCTGGCCCTCCTGCGGGGCGTGAGTGCCCTGTCTGCGCAGGAACGAAGGCATCTGGAACCGACTGCTGCCGCTCTGACGGCGCTCGGCATTGCGGGCCTGCTTCTCGTCGAACTCCTGCATAAACTGCTCGATGTCCGGATTGATGCGGCCCTCCTCCACCTGGGGCAGCGGAATGTGCGGGAGCTCCTCCTCGGGCACGTCCTGCGCCTCCTGCTGATGGGTATCCTCGGGGGCGGTGTACGGCTCGTCGACGCTTTCCGGGGCGTTCAGCTCGTCCTCGGGCGCGCGCTCGGCTGCGTCCTGTTCGCCGGTTTCGCCGTCCGCGCCGGCGGTCTCCTCCTGAGCCTCCTGCTCCTCCTGCTGCGCCTGCTGTTCCTCGGCCAGTCGCTCGTCCTCGTCCTTCTGAAGCAGGGGGCGATAGGTGGTGTTGGAGTACACGTCCGGCTCGGGCTGATTGTCATAGGACATGTAGTCCGTGCGCGTATAGGAGACGGAGCCCTTGGGCGCGTCCGTGGCTTCCTCCGCCGGGATGCGCGCCTGCACCGAGGTGTACATGGCGCCATTGAAGCGATTTTCGCCCATCGAAGCGCCGCAGTGCGGACACGCGGTATCTTCCGGTCTGATGGTTTTTCCGCAGTTGCTGCAAAACATGTTGACCTCCATTCAGTCGCGTGGGAGACGCGCCGGGACCGCGTCGTTGTTTTCCCGGAAAGGCGCTGCCTCCCGCGCCAGTTTCTGTCATTTTCTTAGACGGAGAACGGCGCGAAAACGTTTCGTCCTTCTCTTATTCCCCGGCATTCGGCTGCGTCGTATCGGCGGGCACGGTCGAGGGATAGCAGTTGGGGCAGGGCGTAAGGCCCTCTCTCAGTGCCTGAGCCACCGTCAGCTGGCGCAGGTTGACCATGTTCTCCGCGTCGGCGGTCGCGTGGTAATAGCTGTCTACGCCGTCGGCGGCGTAGACATAGGCGGTTTCCAGGCTGCCGTTCGCGTCCTCGGGCGTGTCCGAGGAATAGTTCACGTTGAAGTCGGACGGCTGCACAGTCGCCTGAGGCGCCGCGGCCAGGTAGCCCACCTGCGTCGCGCGCACCGGCGTGGGCTGCACGCCCGTCACCTGCTCGCGCGGGCGGATCAGGCTCAGCATCAGCACCATCATCAGGAGCGACATCGTCGACAGCGCCAGCCGAACCGGCATGCCCGTGTGCCTGCTGCGCCACAGGCAGACCAGTCCTACCGGCGGCAGGATCAGGCACAGTCCGGCCAGTATCGCCAGCCGCTTGCCCGCCTCCCGCTGCGTGCGCAGGCCGGAGAGCATCTCCAGCGTGCCGCCCTTGTGTGGGTTCCGTTCCGTCTGCATGCAATTCCCTTCCTGCGCTATGATATAGGTATACATTAGTATACCATGCCATGCGCGTTTTGTCACGTAATAATCTGATGTCGCCGGGATGGCGGCGGATTGACAGGCTGCGCGCGATCTCCCCGCTCAGTCCGCGCCGCCGCCGGGCGCGTTGACCTTGGCCGTCAGCTCGAGCACATGCACCCGCGCGACCATCGTGCGGGGCAGCGCCGCGCGGCTGTAGTCGAACCCGCGGGAGAGTTCGTATCGGTTCACCGTCAGGTCGATGGCGCGCTGCTTTTCTTCGCCCTCAAGCAGCTCGACGCGGCCGCGCCCCATGACGCTGCGATAGCGCATCGTCACGTCGCGCTTCTCCGGGATGCACTCCAGGCGGTGGTCGCAGTCCATCTCGAACGAGCACAGCGGGTTCTTCGTCAGCAGCTCGTACTTTCGCCCGGCCATCGCGCCGTGGAAGTAGAGCAGCAGCTCGCCCTCGACGACCTCATAGCTGAAGCTGACCGGCACGATATAGGGAAAGTCCCCGTCAGCAAGGCCCAGCCGCAGCGTGTCGCAGGCCTCGATAACGTCCAGAATCCGTCCAAAATCCGTTACTTCGCGGTCTTTTCTGCGCATTTTTTCTTTCTCCTTCCGAAACGCAAAGCGGCGCGCAGGCGGCGGGCACGGCCCGGGTCTGTACGCCGCCTCAGCGGATGAACCGCAGCACGAGCAGCACCGCTCCGCCCACCGCCCCCAGGCCCAGCAGTGCGTAGAGCGCGAACAGCCAGCGGTTTTTCTTCGCGCGGCGAATGGAATGGCTGGACATGCGCCGGCGCTGGTCGTCCAGGCGGGCCTCGTAGTGGCGCATGGCGCGCTCGCCGCAGTTCTGGCGAATCAGCTGCTCCAGCGCGTTCAGGCGGCGCAGGTCGGGCACGCCGTCCACGAACCGCACATAGGCCAGCATCGAGCAGACGACGAACCGGTCGTCCCGCCCCAGCGGCAGGCTGTCCGCCCGGCACCGGGAGAGCACGTAGCCGCGCAGCATGGCCTGCACCTGGTCAAACTGGGCGGGATCCTCCCGGCACAGCGCCTCCATGGCCTCGAGCGCGCGCAGAGTGGCTTGATCCTCGTGGCCCAGCAGCGCGTAGAACACGAGCAGTCCGCGCCCGGTGCGGATCTGGCTGAGCGATTCCTCGTCCAGCGAGTGGGCGTAGAGCGAGAGCCGCTGAAGCGTCTGCACGTCCTGTTCGTCGGCCAGGTTCACCTCGTCCCAGGACAGATCGTCCAGCAAAAGCGCCACCAGATCCACCAGCGACTCGGCCGCCATGCCCAGCCGCGCGGCGTATTCCCTGCGGCGCAGCGCCTGAATGATCTGCTGCATGTCGCTCATGTACTGCCGGGAGGGGGTGCATTCGGCGGCGGCCACCAGCCGGTCGGTCAGCCGTTCCCACTCGCCCCGCGCAAACTCGGCGAAGGCCTCGTTGTTGAGCAGCGCCCGGCGCGACAGCAGCGCCTCCGTCCAGTCCGAAAAATACTGCTTCACCGACATTCCCGCCTCAAACGGCGGCAGCTCGATGGGCAGCCGGTCGGTCGGCGGCTCGGGCACGGCGCGTTCCGGCGCGTGGAACACCCGGTCGATCCAGTACAGGTCGTGCGCCAGCAGCGCCCGGGCGGCCTCGACCTCCTGCGCATCCGCCGGACGGGGCAGGTTTTCCCAGATTCCGCCCTCCAGGTCGATCAGCACGTTCACCCTTCGCTCCAGCGGCGCCAGGCGATAGCTCTCCTTCGCCGCGAAGCACAGGCCGTTCGCCGCGAACCGCTCGCCTGGCGGCAGGCTGCTCCAGCGCAGCGCGGCCCCCTCCTCAAGCGGCAGGCAGCGCGTGACCAGCTCCATGATCTGCTGGGCAAGCCGCGTAACCTCGGCCTCCTGCCTGGGCATCAGCACCAGCGCCTGGCGGCACTCGCCCGCGCACAGCTGTCTCGCGGCGGCAAGCAGCGCGGCCAGCGGCTCGGCGCGCAGCCCGAAGGTCACATCCAGCGCGTGAAAGGCGGCGTTGAGCGCTTCCCCGTCGAACAGCGCGGCCGCGTCCAGGCAGGGCAGCGTCTCCCCCACCCCGCTCAGGCTCGACAGGTATCGGTCGCAGTCCAGCGGCCGGGTGTGCATCAGCAGCGCCACGTCCTCGGGCGACTGGGCGATCAGCTGGTGCGCCAGATGATACTCCTCGCCGTTTTCCTCCGCCACGCCGCACCGCCCGACCACGACGCCCTCGTCCAGCGGGTACTGAAAATACACCGGCAGCGCGTTTGAGGCAGCGCAAAGCCGGACCGCCTGCTCCAGACGGTCCTGAGAAATCGAACCCTCCGGCCCGGGGCTGAGCGCCGCGGTGCCGAAGCGCTCGTCATTCCAGCAATAAACGTGCTGCCTGATCATACGCGCGCCCCACGAAAAACTGTGTACAATTCCATAGTCATTGTACCACTTCTCGCCCTTTCTGTCAAATCCGTCGCCGAACCGCGGACAGCAGCCGAAAAAAACGCGCCCCGGCAGCTTTGTCGGGACGCGTCAGCAACATGCGGAGAGTAGAGATTTTTGAACCGGATCGTTCAGCCCTTCAGGGAGCCGACCATCACGCCCTTGGCGAAATACTTCTGGATGGCGGGATACACGCACAGGATGGGCACGGTGGACACGACGATCATCGAGTACTTGAGCAGGTCGCGCATGCCCTCGAGTGCCCTGGCCTCCTCGGGATCCATCGTGGAGGACACCTCGACGGCGTTGAGCACCAGAATGTCGCGCAGGAACACCTGCAGCGGATAGAGGGTGCGGTCGCTCAGGTAGAGCAGAGCGTTAAAGTAGGCGTTCCAGTGGCCGACCGCGTAATACAGCGAGATGACGGCGATAATGGCCTTGGACAGCGGCAGCAGGATGGAGACGAAGTACCTCGCGTCCGAGCAGCCGTCGATCTGGGCGGCCTCGCTGAGCTCAGCAGGAATGTTGCCGATGAAGGTGCGGGTGACGACCATGTTGTACACCGACACCGCGCCCGACAGGAGCAGCGCCCAGCGGGTGTTGATGATGCCCAGGGAGCGCAGCTGCAGGTAGGTCGGGATGATGCCGCCCGAAAAGAGCATGGTGAAGGTGAACAGGAAGGTGAACAGGTTGCGGCCGGGCAGCGTCTTTTTGGACAGCGCGAAGGCCGCGCACACCGTCAGCACCACGTTGATGGCCGTGCCCACGAGGGTGTAAAAGATGGTGTTTCTGTAGCCCAGCCAGATGGCCTGATACTTGAACACCTGCTGATAGCCGCGCAGGCTGAAATCGACCGGCCAGAGCACCACCTTTCCGGTGGAAACCGCCTCGGCCGAGGAGAAGGAGGAGGACACCACGTAGATCAGCGGATACAGCGTGACGATCAGCAGGATCACCATGACGACGTGGATGACGGTGTACATCGTGCGGTCGCCCGCGGCGTCGTGCACCCGGTTTTTATGTTTTTTGCTCATGCTGCGTTCCCCCTTACCACAGACTGGTCTCGCTGAGGCGGCGGCAGATCATGTTCACCGTGCAGATCAGCACCAGGTTGACCAGCGAGTTGAACAGGTTGATCGCCGTGGAGAGCGAGTAGTCGGGCATGGTGGAGCCGGACGCGGACACGCCCATGCCGATTTTATAGACGTAGGTGGAGATAATTTCACTGGTGCCCAGGTTGAGCGGGTTCTGCATCAGGTAGACCTTTTCAAAGCCCAGGCTCATGACGCTGCCCGCGCGCATGATCAGCATGATGGTGGCGGTGGGCAGGATGCAGGGCAGATCCACGTGCAGCACGCGCTGCCAGCGGGAGGCGCCGTCGATGATCGCGGCCTCGTGCAGCTGCGGGTCGACGTTGGACAGGGCGGCCAGGTATACGATCGAGCCCCAGCCGAACTGCTGCCACACGCCGCTCCACACGTACAGGTGCGGGAACACGGAGGCGTTGCCCAGCGGGTCGGCCGGATATTCGCCGGTTATCGCATGCATGAACGTGCCGTACAGGCCCACGCGCGGATTCGCAATCTGGATAATCATGCCCACGACGACCACGGTGGAGATGAAGTGGGGCATGTAGGTGACGGTCTGAATGAACTTCTTATAGGGCGCGCTTCTGACACAGTTGAGCAGCAGCGCGAACAGGATCGGGATCGGGAATCCCGCGGCAATCGAGTAGAGCGAGAGCGTCAGGGTGTTCTGGATGATGGTTTTGCAGTTATAGGCACGGAAGAACTTGGCGAACTGCTGAAGGCCCACCCACTTGCTGCCCCAGATGCCGTCGCGGATGGTGAACTTCCGGAAGGCAATCTGCACGCCGGCCATTGGCACATAGCAAAACAGAATCAGGTAGATCAGGGGCGGCAGCAGGAAGCAATAGATCTGCCAGTGATCGGCGATGCGCCGGAGCAGGCTTTTTTTCATGGCGAATACTCCCCTTTGTTCATGAGAGCCGCCGCGTCATGCGGCGGCTCCCACGGGAATCGGAATCTTACTTGACGTACATGCGCTCGTAGGCGGCCTGAAGGATGGGCAGCGCCGTCTGCATGCCGATCGCGTCCAGCTGCGCCAGATACGCGTTCCAGCTCTCGTCGCTGTTGATGTCCATGCCCTCGTTGTTCATCATGAAGTTGGTGCGGGCGGTATCGATGTAGCTGGTCAGGTCGGACAGAATCATGCTGATCTGATCGCTCTCGGCCTCGGTGAAGACCAGCGTGGGAACGTACTCGCCCTCGGCCGGATAGCTGGCAATGTAGTCGGCCAGGCGGTAGCCCTTGGTCAGCTCGCGCTCGGCCTCGATGTCGTAGCCGCTGCTGTCCACGGTGCCGGCCGCGATGGAGAACTCACGCGCCCAGGGGCCGCGCTGCTCCCACATGACGTTCTGCACAGTACCCCACAGGCTTTCCAGCTCGCGGAAGGAGGCCTTGTAGCCCAGGTAGTCATAATTGGACTTGTCGCCCTCCTGCGCCCACTCCCAGTGCACGCCCTCCTGTCCCCAGTGGTTGATGATGGACATATCGTCGCGGTAGAGCAGATCGCAGAAGCGGAACGCGCTCTCGGGATCCTCGCAGGAGGTGGTAATCAGGCCGCACACCTTGGGCAGGGAGGGCGCATAGGTGGTCTGCATCTTGCCCTCGGCGTTCTTGAAGGGGCTCAGCAGGCTGTACTCGAGCGCGCGCTCGGAATGATAGGGCGCGGGCGCGTCGTAGAACATGGTCATGCCCACCAGGCAGGTGTCGCCGTTGGCCAGCGCCTTGACCTGCTCGTTGTCGGCAGTGAAGCTCATGGGGTCGATCAGGCCCTCGTCAAACAGCTTGCGGATGTACTTCAGGCCCTCGCGATAGGCCTCGGTGGAGGCGGCGTAGATCACCTTGCCGTCCTGAATCGTCCAATCGTTGACGGGCGTATACTGGAACATGTTCAGCAGCGCACGCCACCAGCTCTTGTTGTTGCTCTGGGTGGAGATCAGCGGGATCTCGTCGGCCTGGCCGTTGCCGTTGGGGTCTTCTTCCTTAAAGGCCTTGAGCACGGTGTACAGCTCCTCGGCGTTGGTGGGCTCCTCCAGGTTCAGGGCCTCCAGCCAGGGGCGGTAGATCCAGATGCGGTCCAGGCACTCGTTGGTCAGGGACTGGTTGTACACCGGCAGGGTGTAGATCTCGCCGTCGGAGGAGGTCACCAGCTGCAGGAAGTCCACGCCGGTACGCTCCTTGGCGTCATTGACATAGTAGCCGTACTTCTCATAGTATTCGGTCAGCGGCACCAGCGCGCCGGCAGACGCCCACTGGCCCATCAGCTCCATGCTCACGCTGCTGGTGAACAGGATGTCGGGCAGATCGCTGCCGCCGGTAATGGCCATGGTCAGCTGGGTGTTCATCTCGGAGGTGTACACCTCAAAGGTGATGTCGGCGTTGGCCAGTTCTTCCACGTAGGTGGTCATCCAGTTGGTGTTGAAGTCTTCCACGTGCGCGCTCTGGGGCACGCCGATGGTCAGGTTGACCTTCTCTTTGAACAGCGGATATTCGCCGTCGGGGTTGAAGTTCTCGCTGCCGGCCAGCGCCAGAAGCGCGGTCAGCGCCAGCAGAAGCGCCAGTACCATGGACAGGGTTTTCTTCATCGGACTTTTTCTCCTCTCGGTTTTTCGAAGGGCGGCCGCTCTCCTGTGGCCCTTATGATAGCAGGCCTCGCACCCCGTGTAAACACTTTGCCGCCTTTTCCACGCATTTCCGCCTTTATTTCAGGCAAACTGCACGTGATTTGCCCGTCAAGCGCGATTTTCAAGGCGATATCCGCCCGATTTTCCATCTTCACGCGCCCGGTTTCCACGTCCTGGCGTTGACTTTTCCATAATGGATTTGTATAATGAGCACATTGTCCGATCACCAAAACCGGAAGCGAGGAAAACGATATGGAAAAGGCGTTCATCTCCCGGCGGATGTTTACCCGCTTTCTCTCGGTGTTCTGCATTTTCCTCGCGGCGCTGCTGGCGATCTCCCTGCCCATACTCAGCGCGGGCAGCCGCCGGGTCGAGCGCCAGAACCTGCAGCTGTATCAGGAAACCATCGACCATAGCCAGGACCGCATCGACGCACAGCTGGGCGCGCTGTGCTTTCAGCTGGAGTACTTCAGCATCTCCAATCCTTCCTTTGAAAAGCTGTGCCGCAAGGACAGGCCGCTGGACTACCTGCTGATGGGCGACGCGCGCACGCAGCTGGAGCGGCTGCTGCTGGGCTATCCCTATGTGCGCGACGTGTTTCTGGTCACGCGGGCCGACCTGATCCTCAGCCGCACGCAGGCCGTGCCCAACCGGCTGGGGCTGACTGACAACTTCTTTAAGAGCACGCTGGTGCTGGACGGAGTGGACAGCCTGGACTCGCTGCGCGCGCTGGAGGGCTCGGCGCGGGTGCTGACCGCCGCGTCCAAGGCCTACGGCAGCTACGAAGCGCTCATGTTCACCCTGCCGCTTCACCGCAGCGAGGACCTGTACACCCTGGGCCAGGCCTATGTGCTGGTGGACCTGCAGGAGCTGCTGGGCGACATGGCGCCGCCCAGTTTCCTGAAAGAGGGCGCGGTCTCCATCACCTGTCAGGGGGAGGAAATCTGGCGCAGCGGGCCGGAGGAAATCCCCCATGCCGCCCAATTCCACGCGACATGCGACAAGCTGGGCCTGACCTTCACCTTCACCGTGCCCGGCAGCCTGCCCCGCGCCGGCGTGCAGGGCATATTGCGCACGCTGTGGGGCCTGCTGGCGACCGCCTTCCTGGGCGGACTGGCGCTGACGCTGTTCTTCGTCCTGCGCACGCTGCACCCGATGTACCGCATCGCGCAGTCGGTGCAGGCCATCGATCCCTCGCTTCAGGCGCGCGACGAGTATGAATACGTCTCCAAGGCGCTGGAGCGGCTCAGCCTGACCGTGCGCGAGAGCCGGGAGCAGCTGGAGTCGCAGCGCAGCCTGCTGTCCCAGAACATGCTCGAGCGCGCGCTGCTGGACGGCCTGGATTCAAGCCGCGCCCGGCAGGACTTTCACTCCCTGCTGCCCGACTTCCCCGCGCGCTACCAGGTGGCGCTGCTGGAGATTCCCCTGCCCGACCAGGCCAATACGCGCATGGACGTGGCCCTGTCTCAGCGGCTGCTGATCGACCGGCTGCTCTCCGAGCAGTTCGACGGGCCGCTGTATCACCTGAGCGTCACGCCCAACCTGATCGCGCTGATCCTGCCCGAGGAGGCGGGCGGCGTCCCGGCCATGGAGCGCTTCCACAGTGCCTTCTGCACGGCCTGCCAGCTGCCGCTCAACGTGTTCGTGGGCCTGCCCTTCGAGGGCGCGGAGGTGCTCGCCGAGGCCTACGCCAGCGCGAGGCAGGTGCAGCAGCTTGCCTCCGCCTACATCGAAACCCGCGTCTGGCACAGCGGAAACTTCCCCAACCGGAACGCCGCGCGCGGCATGGATTATTCGCTGCTTCAGTCGCTCTACGAGGCGATCAGCGCCGGCGAGCGCGAGGCCGCGGCCCGCTGCATGAATCGACTGCGCCTGGCCCTGGGCGAGGAAACCGGCACGCAGCCCTCCGCCCGCGCCTACCGCCGCACGCTGCTGCTGCTGCACTCCATCCTCATCCGCGTCAAGCAGGAGCACTTCGACGAGCTCTCCCATATTCAGCTGCTGCCGCCCGACCTGGATCAGCCGCTGGAAAACTACCTGAACGTGATCGACGGCTATGTCGCCACGCTGTGCTCTCTGCGCGAGGCCGCGAGCCGGCAGCCCGTCGCCTTCAGCGCGGAGATCGTGCGCTACGTGGACGCGAACTTCAACCGGCCCGAGCTGTACCTCAAGTCGGTCACCGAGCACTTCAACCTCTCCGAAAAGGCGCTGCAGCTCGCCGTGCGCGACGCGACCGGCATGTCCTTTGCCGAGTACCTGGAGACGCGCCGGCTGGAGATGGCCTGCCGCCTGCTGCTGCAGACCGACCTGAGCGTCGCCGAAGTGGCCGAGCAGTCCGGCTTCGCGCTCTACAACACCTTCTACAAGTCCTTCAAGCGCCATTTCAACTGCTCCCCGAACGAGTATCGCCAGTCGGGCCCGGAAAGCGCTCGATAACCGCATACGAAGCCGCGTCCTTTTCGCCCGGTGCGCCCGGATGTACACTCCTTCACGCCCCCGACCTCCTTTCCGGTATCCGGCGGCGTTTCTCAGGCCCTGGAAAGCGCTCCCTTGTGGCGGAAGAAGGCGATTTTGTTGCGCAACGGGCACGGTTTGTAAAAAAATCTGCGAATGTTTTTTATGCGTTGTAAAACCTCCCCTCTGTCGCCCGCGTCTAACGGACAGAGACCAATAAAAAAGGAGGCTGAACCCATGAAGAAGCGAACGAGACGACTGAGTACGCTGCTGAGCCTGATGATGTGCCTGCTTTTCCTGTGCCCCGGGGCGCGGGCGGCGGGCGATAAGATCATCGGCGCCAAGGGATTTGCCGGCGATTACGCCACCTACGAGGTGTGCGTGATCGGGGACAGGGTCTGGATGCGCACGGTCAGGGACGTGCAAATCTACGACGCGCAGACCGGCGAGACGGCGAGCTATCCCTGGAGCGATGAGGTCACCCACATGGACGGCGGCCAGTTTGAGGACGGCATGAGGTACTATCGCAGCATCAAGACCTGGTTTGCCTGGAGGGGCGAGGTGTACGCGCTGTGCGAATCGCTCCGCACGGGCAGGAACGAAACCATCTACGAGGGGCTGTCGCTGTGGCGCGTGGCGATCGCGGACGGCCAGGCGAATCTGGAATCGGTCGGGCCGGTGGACTGGGAGGCGCTCGGTCAGGAGAACTACATCCAGATCGACCACTCCCTCGCCGTCGGCGACACGCTCTTTGCGCAGTACTACGATGACTCCACGGGCGATTTCGCGCTGGCGGCGATGCCTCTGGACGGCTCGAGTACGACCGTCCTCAAGGTGCGCGGCGGCGAATGCAGGGGACTGTGCCTCTATGACGGGAGCCTGCTGGCCACGGTTCTCGACTACGACAACGGGATCACTTACCTTGACCTGTTCGACCCGCAGAGCCTGACCTACAGCGAGCTGGGGCACCTGGACGCCCGGGGCTTTTACTGCCCCGCGCAGGAAAAGGACGGCGCGCGCGTGCTGCTGACCGACATGAACAACAGCCAGGTGATCGCCTGGGATCCGGCCAGCGGCCAGACGGAGAAAATCGCGCCGCTGACGGTGAGCGTCCATCAGGCGCAGGGCTTTATGACCGACTCGGGCGTGTACGTCGCGGGCAATTTCGAGGGCGTGGCGCTGATTCAGACGGTGAACCGCGTGGAGGCGGAGGTTGAGCTGGTCATCTGCGACGCGAGCAATTTCTCGGACGCGCTGGATCAGGCGCTGATCACCTTCCCGAACAATCACCCGGAAATCTCCGTGCGCAAGACGCAGAGCGCGGAGAACGTGCTCGAGCAGCTGATGGCGCGCACCGACGACGTGGACATCTACGTCCTGACCCTGGGCTACGGCGACGCCTCGACGATTGAGGCGGTCATGAACCGGCAGTGGGGCGCGCCGATCAAAAGCGAGGTCATCGAGTCCCTCGTCGCGGACATGTACCCGGCCCTTTCTCAGGCCTGCACCGGCGCGGACGGCGTGTTCATGGTGCCGCTGTCGGCCGAGGTCATCGGCCAGTTGATCTGCACGGCGGCGCTGGAGGAGCTGAACCTGACCATCGACGATGTGCCGACCAACTGGCCGGAGATGCTGGACTTCCTGGGAACCCTCGCGACCGACGACTGCCCGGTGCCGCTGGGCATGTGGGAGACCGGCGAGGAAGCGTACGCCAACCTGGGCCAGCGCATCCTGGAGACCTATCAGCTGACCATTCAGGCCGGAATCAATCAGGACTATGACACCCCCGAGCTGCGCGCCGCCTTCGAGGCGCTCGACCGGCTCGACCTTGAGAAGGTCGCGGCGCTGTCCGCATCCTACTTCAGCGACGAATACGGCACAGACGAGTCCGCCTATGACGACAACCCGCTGCTGGATACCTATCAGTTCTGCGGCGTGGACGGATGTACCTTCACCAACGGCTATCACATGATACTCTCCATGACCGCCGACCGCCCGGCCAGCATGCCCATCCGGGGCGCGGTCGCCATCATCAACCCGGCCAGCAAGCATGTGAACGAGGCCGTCGCCTTCCTGGAGGAGTGCGTCGGGTACCTCGGCGAGGCGGCGCAGGCCACCCTCTGCCCGAATCGCGGCGAGGCCAAACGCAGCGCCAACTATGAGGAGCAGAAGGAACAGCAGCGCCAGCAGGTCGAGGCGTACGAGGCGCAGCTCGCCCAGGCCGAGGAGATCGACAAGCCGCTCATCCAGCAGTATCTGGACAGCGCGAAAAACTGGCTCGCCGAGATGGACGACTACTACTGGGACATCAGCTCGCAGTCGCTCGAGTGGTACCGCGCGCATGACGACGACGTGCGCTTTGACGTGAACGCCGACCTGGGCGGAATGCGCATCTACAGCCGGCTCACTCAGGCCTACGCCAACGGAGAGGGCCGCACCGACGCGCTGCTCGCCGAGCTGCAGCGCCAGGCAGTCATGCGCCGCCTGGAAGCAGGCTGAGGCAGGCAGTGCCTGCACCCGCTTGCTGCCGCCGGATAGCACACGAAATCAGCCGCCATAAATTAGAGCGGCTGATTTCTTCGGTTTTCCGGGATTCCCCGGAAAACTCGTGGTCGGCGCTGCCGACGGGGCGCCCCATGCCGTAACCCCGCCTGCACCGCGCAAGCGCCTTTCGGCGCTTCACCCACGCCTCGCCTGAGGCAGTTGGAAGCTACTAATCTCGTGGTTCAGTTGGACGCACCTCGTCTCACAGCACTTGCCAAAAGCTGGATGGAGAGGAACGTATTTTCCTCAGAACTGAACCACGGGACCGCGTTAGAAAGGGTAAGGGGCCGGGCAGTGCCCGGTTCCACTTGCTGCCGCGGGGGCCACGCAACGCAGGCATAGGACAGGCGTCGCAAGCTCCCCTGGTCCCTTTGGCGGCCGCAGCCGGGCTGCATTGCGCACAGTACAGCGCAGCACATGAGGCTGCTGCCTCTGACGGAGAAGCCTGAGCTCGGGTCGGCAGGGCCGACGCAATGGAGCGGACATTAGTACAGCTACAGGGACTAATTTCCCCGCCCCGCCGCGTAAAATAGCCTTGATATACTGGCGAAGGAGGGGACGCGAATGCAGCTCAATCAGGCGATCAGCAGGCGGCTCACTGAGCTGCTGGCCGAGAGGGAGATGACGCAGTATCAGCTGTTTCTGCGCAGCGGCGTGCCCAAGTCGACCATTGCCAACGTGATCGGCTGCGCGTATGACTCGGTCAAGCTGCGGGTGCTGCACGAGCTGTGCCAGGGTCTGGGGATCGACCTGCCTGTGTTTTTCGCCTCGCCGCTGTTTCGGGAGGACAATCTGGAGCCATAAAAAGCTAACGTCCGGGCGGATTGACATTTTAGGCGCGCCGTGGTATGCTGTATACACCTGACACAAAGAGATACGGCTCTGACTGAAAGGGAACTGAAACCTCACACAGCGCTCCTCCGGGGGGCGTGTTTTTGCCGTATCCTTTTGCGGGTACGGCGTTTTTGTATACTTTCATCGAAGGAGGAACAGGCTATGCAGACCAGAGTCGCCGTGATGGCGATCATTGTGGAGGAACCCGAAGCGGTGGAGAAGCTCAACGCGCTTCTGCACGACTGTGCGCAGTACATCATCGGCCGGATGGGCATCCCCTATCGCGAGCGGCATATCAACATCGTGTCCATCGCGATCGACGCGCCGCAGGACGTGATTTCGTCGCTGGCGGGCAAGCTGGGCAACGTGCCCGGGCTGAGCGTGAAGACCGCGTATTCGAGCGTGCAGCATGAAGAGTGAGCTGTTTTACCTGCTGGACAGGCTGGAGCGCGAGCGCACGCTCTCCCTTGCCGAATACGAGGCGCTGATTGCCGGGCGCACGGACGAATTGGCCGGACAGGCCGCCGCGCGGGCCGACGCGGTACGCAGGCGGATCTACGGCACGGACGTGTACGTGCGCGGCCTGATCGAGGTGGGCAACGTCTGCCGAAACGACTGCCTGTACTGCGGCATTCGCAGATCAAACGCGCGCTGCGAGCGATACGTGCTCTCCGACGAGGACATCCTTTCCTGCTGCGAGGAGGGGTATGATCTGGGCTTTCGCACGTTCGTGCTGCAGGGCGGCGAGGGCGTGATGCCGGTGGAGCGGGTGTGCGGCCTGGTTTCGCGAATCCGGGCCGGGTATCCCGACTGCGCGATCACGCTGTCCCTGGGCGAGTACGAGCATGCGGACTACCTGCGCATGTACGAGGCGGGCGCGAACCGCTACCTGCTGCGCCACGAGACCGCCGACAGGGCGCACTACGAAAGGCTCCACCCGGCGGGCATGTCGTTTGAGCACCGGATGCAGTGCCTGCGCGACCTGAAGGAGATCGGGTTTCAGGTAGGCTGCGGCTTTATGGTGGGCTCGCCCTTCCAGACCGCGAAAACGCTGGCGCGCGACCTGAAGTTCATCGAGGAATTCAGACCCCACATGTGCGGCGTAGGTCCATTCATCCCGCAGAAGGACACGCCCTTCGGCTCGTATCCGGCGGGCTCGGCCGAGGAGACCATCTATCTGCTCTCGCTGATTCGCCTGCTGCAGCCGAATATCCTGCTGCCCTCCACCACCGCGCTGGGCACGATCGATCCCCAGGGCCGCGAAAAGGGCATTCAGGCCGGCGCGAATGTGGTCATGCCCAATCTCTCTCCGGTCTCCGTCCGCAAAAAATACGCGCTCTACGACAACAAAATCTGCACCGGCGACGAGTCCGCGCAGTGCCGCGAGTGCCTCTCCCGCCGCATGCAGTCCATCGGCTATCAGGTCGTCGTCTCGCGCGGGGACGCGAAGGGGGAGACGAGGGATACGTTCGAGAGGCGGCTTTTCTGAGAAAAGCCCCTCTCGAGCTCTCCCGAAAAGCACTATGATCCGCAAAATGAAACTGCGGAGAGATATGCAGTTCCCCGAATGCAGCGTTGAGTGGGACACCCCGGTAACGCAAGGCGAGTGCGGCGCGATTCAGGCTCTCCTGAAAGGGGAGCTGTCGCCGAATGGCGGCTGAGGGGTTCGCCCCTCGATTTTCAGCCCACACCAACACATCCCTCTGACGGAAAGAGTATTCTGACCGGCAAGAAAGGAGCCAACCATGGCAATTTACGATCCCAAATCCCTGAAGGCGGAGGAATTCATCAACGACCAGGAAATCCTGGACACCATCGCCTACGCCGAGGCCAACAAGCGAAACGTCGCGCTGATCGACGAGATTCTGGAGAAGGCGCGCCCCCGAAGAACCGAAACCGGCGTAACCTGCGCGGGCCTTAACCACCGGGAGGCCTCGGTGCTGCTGGCCTGCGACCTGCCCGACAAGATCGAGGAGATGTACCGCCTGGCCAAGGAAATCAAGCTGGCCTTTTACGGCAACCGCATCGTGATGTTCGCGCCGCTGTACCTGTCCAATTACTGCGTCAACGGCTGCGTATACTGCCCGTATCACCTGAAAAACAAGCACATCGCCCGCAAAAAGCTGACCCAGGACGAGGTGCGCGCCGAGGTGATCGCGCTGCAGGACATGGGACACAAGCGCCTGGCCATCGAGGCGGGCGAAGACCCGAAGATGAATCCGATCGAGTACATCCTGGACTGCATTCACACCATCTACTCGGTACACCACAAAAACGGCGACATCCGCCGGGTGAACGTGAACATCGCCGCGACCACGGTGGAGAACTACCGCCGGCTCAGGGAAGCGGGCATCGGCACCTACATCCTGTTCCAGGAGACCTACAACAAGAAGAGCTACCTTGCGCTGCACCCGACCGGCCCCAAGCACGACTATGACTACCACACCGAGGCGATGGACCGCGCGATGGAGGGCGGCATTGACGACGTGGGTCTGGGCGTGCTGTACGGCCTGGAGGGGTACCAGTACGAGTTCGCCGGGCTGCTGATGCACGCGGAGCATCTGGAGGCAGTGCACGGCGTGGGCCCGCACACGATCAGCGTGCCGCGCATCAAGCACGCCGACGACATCGACCCATCGGCCTTCGACAACAGCCTGTCCGACGACCTGTTCGCCAAGATCACCGCCTGCATCCGCATCGCCGTGCCCTACACCGGCATGATTATCTCCACCCGCGAGAGCGAGAAAGTGCGCGAGCGGCTGCTCGAGCTGGGCATTTCGCAGATCAGCGGCGCCTCCCGCACGTCGGTGGGCGGCTACACCGAGGAGGAACGCCCGCACGACACCGAGCAGTTCGACGTGTCCGACCAGCGCACGCTGGACGAGGTGGTGCGCTGGCTGATGGGCAAGGGCTTCATCCCCTCGTTCTGCACCGCCTGCTACCGCGAGGGCCGCACCGGCGACCGCTTCATGAGCCTGTGCAAGTCCGGCCAGATCCTCAACTGCTGCCACCCCAACGCGCTGATGACCCTCAGCGAGTACCTCGAAGACTACGCCAGCGAGGAAACCAGGCGCGTCGGCTACGAGCTGATCGAGCGCGAGCTGCAGAAGATTCCCAAGGAAAAGGTGCGCCAGATCGCCCGGCAGAACATCGAGGCCATCCGCGCCTCCAACCGCCGCGATTTCAGGTTCTAAGGCGCCCCCTCGCCGGTTGACACGCGCCGAAGCGCCATGCTATAATGGGCTCCGAAAACAACCGATGCGGAGGAAAATAATATATGACGAAGAAGCTTCCCTGTCTGGAAAAGACGGATGGCCGCTGGCAGCTGACCGTGGACGGCCGCCCCATGCTGCTGTTCTCCGGCGAGCTGCACAATTCCAGCGCCTCGAGCGCCGAGTATATGGACGAGCAGGTCTGGCCGTACCTGCGTCCGCTGCACATGAACGCGGTCATCCTGCCGGTCTACTGGCAGCTGCTCGAGCCGCGCGAGGGCGAATTCGACTTCTCGCTCGTGGACGCGCTGATTGGGCAGGCCCGCCGCGAAGGCGTGCGCCTGGTGCTGCTGTGGTTCGGCCTGTGGAAAAACGGCGAATCGACCTATGCGCCCGACTGGGTAAAGCTCGATCAGGAGCGCTTTTTCTGGGCGCGGGACAGTCACGGCCAGGCCATTTTTACCATCTCCCCCTTCTGTGAGGAGGCCGTTTCCGCCGACGCGCGCGCCTTCGCCCGCCTGATGCGCCACATTCGGGAAACGGATCAGGCGGAGCAGACGGTCGTCATGATCCAGCTGGAAAACGAGATCGGCACGCTGGGGATTGAGCGGGACGATTCCGAGGCGGCGCAGCGCGTATTCGAGGCGGAGGTTCCCGCCGTCATGCCCGGCGCGCGCGGTGCCTGGGCGGCCTCCTACGGGGAGCAGGCGCCGATTTACCTGATGGAGTACGCCTACGCGTCGGCCGTGGAGCGCATCGCCCGCGCCGGTCAGGCCGAGTATGCGCTGCCCATGTTCGTCAATGCCTGGCTGGAGAAGTTCCCCTGGCGGCCGGGCACCTGGCCGTGCGGCTGTCCGGTGGCGCGGTTTATTCCGGTCTGGCAGGCCTGCGCGCCCTCCGTGGCCTTTACTGCGCCCGACGTGTACGTCAGCGACTTCGCCGGCGTGTGCGAGGCGTATACCGCGCACGACAATCCGCTCTTCATCCCCGAGCACCGTCAGGATCTGGAGCACATGAGCGACGCGCTCTACGCCTACGGCATGGGCGCGCTGTGCTTTGCGCCGTTCGGCCTGGAGGACTTTTTCACGCCCCTGCCCGAGGGCCTGCCCTACGACTGCCGCCAGCAGGCGCTCGCCAACCGGAAGACGGCGCTTCCCGACGTCGGCGCGTACCTGGCGGGCGCGTATCGGCTGCTTGCCGGGCTGGAGCCGCTGCTGCACCGGGCGCTGCGCGAAAACCGCGTGCATCCGTTCATCCGCCGCAGCGAGCACGAGCCGGGCGTGGAGCTGAAGCTGGGCGAATACCGCCTGCGCCTGACGTATCAGGACGCGCAGGGGCCGCGCGCCGCCGGCTTCGTCATCGACAACGGCAACGGCGATTTCTTCCTCATCGGCAGCAATGTGACCGGCGCGTTCTTCGGCCTGTATGACGATCCGCGCCCGGTTCGCGCGCTGGTCATCGAGGAGGGCACGTTTGAGGAAGGCCGCTGGAAGCGCTGCCGCCTGCTCAACGGCGACGAAAACAGCCTGCGCCTGTGCGCCATGCCGGAAGCCGTCCATGTCCGGCTCTTCCGCCAGATGTAATCGCGCTTCGCCGCAGATGTGAATCACTATTCGCAGATTCGTTTTATAACAAGGAGGAATTTACATGAGCCTGAACAGTCAGCCGTCCGCGGAGCGGACACACATCGGCTTTTTCGGCCTGCGCAACGCGGGCAAATCGAGCGTGGTCAACGCCGTGACCGGGCAGAAGCTGTCGCTGGTCTCGGAGGTGCTGGGCACGACGACCGATCCCGTGCAAAAGGCGATGGAAATCCTGCCGCTGGGGCCGGTGGTCGTCATCGACACGCCCGGCGTCGACGACGAGGGCGAGCTGGGCGAAATGCGGGTCAGGCGCGCCCGCCAGACGCTGTCCAAGACCGACGTGGCGGTGCTGGTGGTGGACGCGCTCAAGGGCCTGCAGCCAGCCGACCGGGAGCTGATCGGCCTGTTTGAGGCGCGCAAAATTCCCTATCTGATCGCCTGGAACAAGGCCGATCTGCTGGGCGAGGTGCCCGCGCCCGGCGAGCGCGAGCTGTACGTCAGCGCGGCGACCGGCGCGAACATCTACGAGCTCAAGGAAGCCATCGGCCGCCTGGTGCGCCAGCCCGAGGCGGACAAAAAGCTGGTGGGCGACCTGATCGCGCCAAACGACCTGATCGTGCTGGTCACGCCGATCGACGCGGCCGCGCCCAAGGGACGCATGATCCTGCCCCAGCAGCAGATGATCCGCGACGTGCTGGATCACGACGCGATGAACGTGGTGGTCAAGGAAACGCAGCTTGAGGCCGCGCTCGCCGCCCTTTCCGTGAAGCCGAGAATGGTCATTACCGACTCGCAGGCCTTCGGGCCGGTCAGCCGCATCGTGCCCGAGGACGTGCCGCTGACCTCGTTTTCCATTCTGTTCGCGCGATACAAGGGCGAGCTGGACGAGGCGGTGCGCGGCGCGGCGGCGCTCGATCGCCTGAAGGACGGCGACGTCGTGCTGATCTCCGAGGGATGCACGCATCACCGCCAGTGCGGCGACATCGGCACGGTGAAGCTGCCCGCCTGGCTCAAGGGCTACACGAAGAAGGAGCTGCGGTTTGAGTTCACCTCCGGCGGCGAGTTCCCGGACGATCCGTCGCCTTACGCGCTGGTCGTGCACTGCGGCGGCTGCATGCTTAATGAGCGCGAAATGAAGTCCCGCATCGCCCGCGCCCGCGAGGCCGGTGTACCCATCACCAATTATGGAATCGCCATCGCCCAGGCGCACGGCATCCTGCGGCGCGCGCTCTCTCCCTTCCCACAGCTGCAGGCGCTGCTCTGAGCGACCGGTTTCGCGGCGGCGCTGCCGCCGCGGGCGGGGGAGAGGGCGCTGCGCGCCCCCTCCCCCGAGCCCCCACCCCCA
>CAKUFI010000028.1 GCA_934647305.1 uncultured Clostridia bacterium
TCCTCAGTAGCTCAATGGCAGAGCACTCGGCTGTTAACCGAGTTGTTGTAGGTTCGAGCCCTACCTGGGGAGCCAACGAAGTCCTCATGTTTTTATACAAAGCATGAAGACTTCTTTTTGCATTTATAGGCTGATACGCCGTCAAAATACAGTCTATAACCACCAAATATGGGCTATTGACGCAATAAACGGACTGATTAGCGTCATTTTATCAGAGGAAGGTTCCCAGTTTCCGCCCCTTTTTAGTCTCCTCACGCCCACTTTTCGGGGTCGAAATCAGAGATTTATCAAGAAATGCACCCTACTTTGGACGATAGCAGGGTATCGTCCACAATGTGAGGTTTCGTCCAAAGTGTCGCGAAATAACGTAAAATGTGTCCCTGAAAGTGGACACGTTAAAAGTCCAAATCCCAATTCGTGAACAAAGAAAACTCCACCCCCCCCGAATAGTGGACAGTGAAAAAGAAGTGCCGCCTCTGTACTCTGCTATCATATGTCATCCATATAATCCACCAGATCGTCATGGATTTCAAGGACATCTTCTATGCTTATCTCTTTGCCTGCGGAGCGTTCATTTGCCGCAAGGAAAACGAGCTTTCGCTCCACAGGGTCAAGCTGCCGCACCTTCCCTGTGTATTCCTGATACGAGCCGCCATCCTTTTTTACGTCCGGCACGAAGTAAACCACCGACACTACGGGGTGATATCCATCCTGTACCGCGTCGTCGATCAGCGTCAGCTTCTGATTCAGCAGAATCATCTGGCTTTCGGAGAGTTCAGCTTTTCGATCTGTCATTCTGCCGGTTTCCGCAATTACGCCGTCGAAGCCTGTAAGCGCCGCGAAGGGCGAAAACTGCGCCGCGCGATCATGCATGCTCATGTGTGGACGGTTTGCCGCCTTGTGGTGCGGGAGCGTCAGGATATCGGCGTAGGGATTTTGTTCATGCATCATTCTTCACCTGCCTTGTGGCCGCCGATCTGGCCGTTTCGTGCGATGGTGGTGCCGCCCTCCATCAGGTTCATGCCCTTGAGCATGGCGTTCTTTCCATACCTGTCCTGAATGGCGAGGGTAACGTTCTGCAGTCTGCGCTCTTTTTCCTCAGCGAGCTGCCGAGCCTGCTTTTCCCGTTCGAGCGCTGCGTAATCCGTGAACAGGTCGAGCTGTTCGGGCTTATCCTCCGGGATTTCCGTTTCTGGGAGTAGATTGCAGGCTGTGACGTTCACGCGGCGAATCAGCAGATCCTTATGCACCACGCGATCATATACGTCCAGAACGGCGGCAATGATGGCATGGGTAGAGCTGGTGTAGTAATCCAGATTTCCAGTACCGTGGGCGGCCTTGGGAATTTTGCGCCCATAGGGATCCATCACCACGGGACCGATATACTTTCTGCCGCGTTTGCCTTCAAGACTTTCGCGGTCGTACCCGATATCCAGCACGATCTGCTTCGTGACGACATGTTTCCTGACCAGATCGAGCACCAGCAGCTCCGTCATTTCCCGGACGATCAGCCGTCCCTTCTCAAAGTCGTAGGGACATTGCAGGACCTGCCCGGAGGAAATGCTGCTGGTGGACGGACGGTATTGCGTGATATCCTCAACCGTCACCGGCTCCCAGCCCCACGCATGGTCGATGATCAGCTCGGCGTTGACGCCGAAGGTTTTGTAGAGCCTGTCCTCGCAATAGGGGTTGAGCGAGGCATGCGCGACGTCGCCCAAAGTGAAAAGCTGCATCGCCTCGAGCTTTTGAGAGATGCCTTTACCGATGCGCCAGAAGTCGGTCAGCGGGCGGTGTGTCCAGAGCTTTTCCCGGAAGGTCATCTCGTCGAGCGCCGCAATGCGAACGCCGTCTTTGTCGGGCCTGGATTTCTTGGCTTCGATGTCCATGGCGACCTTGGCGAGGAAGAGATTTGTCCCGATGCCCGCCGTCGCCGTGATGCCGGTATTGTATAGCACGTCGCGCACCATCGTCATGGTCAGCTCGTGGGCCGTCATGCCATAGGTGCGCAGATAATCTGTCACATCGATAAAAACCTCGTCGATGGAATAGACGATAATGTCCTCCGACGAGACGTATTTCAGATAGGTGGCGTAGATCCGGCTGCTGTATTCCTCGTACAGGCGCATCCGCGGCGGCGCGACGATGTAGGAAATCTCCAGCGTCGGGTCTTTTTCTATGGCTTCCGCGTCGAAGGAGGATGCGGAGAACTGGTATTTTCGGGTTTCCGGGTCGCGCCGAATCGCCCCGGAGCGGATTCCGGCGTTCAGCCTTTCCTGGTTGACTGCTTTTACACGCTGGATCACCTCAAACAGGCGCGCCCGGCCGGGAATGCCGTGGGCTTTCAGCGAGGGCGATACCGCCAGACAGATGGTCTTTTCCGTCCGGCTTTCGTCGGCAACGACCAGATTGGTGGTCAGCGGGTTGAGATGGCGCTCAACGCATTCCACACTGGCGTAAAAGCTCTTCGCGTCGATGGCCACATACTGCCGAACCTTTTCCGCCATGTACGCCGACCTCCCCTCTGCTTAATCAGTTTGCTTCCGTTGCTGCTTCCACGTACCAGCGGGCGACCCGGCTGGCGAAGGACGAGCCTGTCCATTCGAAGAACAGATGACGTTCCTGTCCCTTGATCGTTACCGTATAGCAGGAGCCCTCCGCGCCCTGCCGGTAGCACGCCGCGGGGCGGTAATCCTTCACGGCTTCAATCTGGAAGGTTCTGCCGTCCGCCCAGGTAATAGAGCGCGGCTGCATATAGCCCGTCGCGTCAAAGTCAGAGTTGACTTTTACATAAACACGTTCCATATGTGGCGGTCGCTGCTTCCTCAATGATCTGTTTTCTTTCATACGCACACCTCCAAGGCGGAATCAGCAGTTTTCGCGCGCCTCCAGATACAGCGCCTGCTCGTCCGCATCGGGAATCATGTCCGCCGTGATCTTTCCCAGTACCCGCCCGATGATTTTCGCGCCGTCTTCGTAGGGAAATATATCGTCGAAGTCCGGATTCAGCGAGTGCAGGCGGTCGTGGGCCACCTGCTTGATCACGCCGCCCATGCCGGGAACATAGAAAATGCCGATATCGCCATAGCTGAGTTCCGAGCAGTACTGCACCAGTACACGGTCGCCGTTGTGAAACTGCGGCTCCATGCTCTGACCGCAGACCGTAATGATCTCATCGGCGGCAGAAACCGCGCTGCTGTCATACAGAATGCACGACTCGCTTTCCGGATGGTCTTCCCAGTCTACACCGTCGCCGGCCGCCGCGGCACGTCCCAGATCCGCTACGCTGTTCATCCGCTCCAGCGCCACGCGAAGCTTGCGTTTATGCACATTGCCGCTCATGGCTTCCGCAAAGGTCTCCAGATCTTCCTGTCCGTTCGCGTCCAGAGAACGGTAAAAATCCAGAAGGCGTTGTTCACGCTCGGACAGTTTACTGTGCTTATCCTCTATACCGAAGAATTCATACAATGGGATGTCCAGAAGCAGGCAAAGCCTGCGCAGCGTCTGAGCGTCCGGCTGTCGCTTGTCCGTTTCCCAATTACAGATGGTGTTCTGGTTGACCCCCATGCGCTCCGCGAGATCGCGCTGGTTGTACTTTGCACGGGCGCGATATTTGCGGATCACATTGCCAAAGGCGTATGCAGATTTCTGCTCTGTCGGTTCGGACTGCGAACCCGGAAATCTGGTGATGGTCATGTTTCTACCTCCTGATGACGGGATTACTGCGGCGTGGAATATAGTGTTTCTGCCCGGCGTATCCGCCTGTCACAGATATTGTATCACATCAAATTGTGAAAATCAATAACAAAATATCACAATAACAGTGATTTATGCTTGACACAGACCATAAACCCCTGTAGAATAATTGACAGCAGAGAACGCGACAGCAGAAAAAATCGCGTCGCAGGAGGTGAAACGAGCGTGCGCCTGAAGGAAAACAAAGACGCCGAGCTTGTCAGAAGTTCGGTGCCCATCGCCGGAGAAAATGATGGTTATGTGGATGCGCAGCCGGAAATCGAGGATTGTTCAAACGGCTTCGCGCCGCAGCCGAATACGACGGCGGACGGCAGTCAGAAGATGATCGTGCCGGTCGTCCTGTCGATGACCAGCTATCTTTTTTCACATTACCGGCTGCAGATGTACACCTATCTCAATCGCAGCCTGCGCAATGGGACGCTGCGGCGGATCGTCGGCTTTTCTTTTACAAATCGGATAATCAACCGGGAAGTATGCGATTTTCCAAGCGCGAACTTCTGGCGCATGGACCGGCTCAACTTCTGGGCGGACGTCAGTGTAACCCTGCTGCTCAGCACGGCGGATGGAAAACGGGAATGGCGCGGATACCTGTGCCTCTGGTTCTCTGCCGAACAGCCCGGGCCGCTGACCGGCACAATCGAAGAACTGACCTCGGAGCAGGAAGGACCGGATCGAGGCGGCATGATCATGCTGAGTCCGTTCCTCGTGCCGTATTTCAATTTCTCGAAACTGGATAAAGAAGCCGAGAATATCTGGGCGACCTGTATCCCCGGCGCACTGAATAACCCGGAATTGCGCAAAGCCAAAGCGCTGGCTGAGGCGATGGGACTGTCCATTCAGCATCTTCCGCTTCACAGGCATAAGGGCGTGGACAGCATTCTCTTCCTGATCGATGATGAGGTGGAATTATCGGAAAAGGGCAAACAACCCGAAAAGCGGAAAATCCCTGCCAACACCATCGTGATCAATACGAACAGCATCCAAAAAGAGTATTCGGATTTCAACATTCTTCACGAGTGCATCCATTACTACGAACACTATCTGTTCTTCCGCCTGCAGGCGATGCATCACAATGACGTTCTGCGTATGGAGACGCAGGAAATAGAGCTTCCGGAGGATGACGAAAAAATCAGCAATCCTGTGTACTGGATGGAAAAGCAGGCGGATCGCGGTGCCTACGGACTGATGATGCCCGTCACTTTCATGCGGGGGCTTATGGCAGAAAAACGCCGGACGCTCAGGCCGTATGCGCATGAAGGAGAAAAATACGAGCAGATCGGTCTGAGAATTTCGGCGGAACTCTGCCTTCCGCATTTCCGGGTGAAGGCCCGCATGATTCAGCTGGGGCATCTTCACGCCAAAGGGGCGCTTAACTATGTAGACCGGCGCAGAATTCAGCCGTACAGTTTTGAGGATGAGTCTCTGTGCAAGGAGGAATACACCTTCGATATCAGCCATATCACGGCCGGACATCTGTATGAAAAGAACGCGGATTTCAGGAAACTGATGGACAGCGGAAAGTTTATCTATGCCGATGGGCATATCGTGCGCAACGAACCGCGATTTGTTGAACTGACTCCGCTTGGCCATATGTTGACCCCCCTGGCGGTTCGGTTGCTGGATCACTGCTGCCTGCGCTTTACCCGGATCTATGAGCAGAAAAATGTCGGCAGATATGTCTTCGGGCGGATGAACTACGACCCGGATTACGTGAAGCAGACAATGTTCTATCTGGAGGATCTTATCAATGAAAAGGAACTGGATGAGCTTGAAGCGGAACGGCAGTTCAGGCGCAGTTTCCCGGCTACCTTTCTGGAAGCCTTTGATCTGCTGATGAAACGGAACGGCGACACCAGAGAAACGATGGCGGAGAAGCTCAATACGACCTCCAGATCGCTTTACGAGTGGCTGAAGGATCCTGAACACAGGATCAACGCGGACTTCGTCGTGACGGTCGCCATGATCTGGCGCTTGCCGGACTGGATCAGCGCGCTGCTGCTGGATAGAGCGTACATTCACCTCAGCGAAACCAGCCGCCGGCATCTGGCGCTGCAGTATATCCTCAAGGTGCTGTGGAGCGAGGGCGTTGACAAAGCCAATGAATTCCTGAAGGCAAGAAAACTGGAATGCCTGAGCATCTGAAAAATAAAATAAAGTGATAAACGCTGCCGCTTATCCGCGTGAACGCGGGTAAGCGGCTTTTTGTGTCTGTGCAGGAAACTGGAAGAGAACCTTTTACGCCGCACTCGGTACGAAGAAATTGCACTGATTTTTCCCGGAATCGGAAGAAAAACTTCCGATTTTTTGCTTCCAAATGAGCTCGCATCTCAGAAGAATCACCTGATTTGCAGGAAAGGCGGGCAAAAAACGCTGATTTAAGCCCGAATCGAACGATTAAGACATGAAAAATGCACTTTTCAGCCGGAAGAAATCCTTCCTGTTCATATACGTGTTCTTCCGCTATCATAATACCCGTGAGGCGGCACCCCACAACTGCAATGAGAATTTTGAGAAAGAAGGTGAATTCCATGAACAATCGCATGGCTGCGGACGCGGCGTCTTGGGCGCTTTCGAAGGCCGGCTGTCCGTACAGTCAGGAGAAGCGAAATCAGGACGGCGTCTTCGATTGCTCTTCGCTGGTTGCGCGCGCTTACGCGGCGCAGGGAAAGCGCTGGCGATACGGCGGAAGCGTTCCGCGCAGCAATCAGGAGGTCTATGACGACGATTTCGAGCTGATCTGGCCGGAGAGGTATTCGGAGATTGGAAAGAGGTTCGGTGGGGCGGACGTGCTCGGACGCGCGAATCAGCCCGGCGATCTTCAGTTCCTCTGCACGGATTCCGGCACGAGCCGTTCAAACCGAATCACTCATGTGGCGATGGTCGCGGACGCAAAGCGCATCGTCCATGCCCGGGGAAAGGCATACGGCGTGTGTACAAATCGCCTGATGCAGTACGCCGGGAAGGTCTGCGCGGTCACGCGGTTTAATCCGGAGGGGACGCTTCGAGCGGGCATGAGGGGCTGGCGAACGCTGGCGCTGCAGCGGAAGCTGAACGCGCTGGGTGCAGGTCTCGAGACCGACGGCGAGTATGGAGACGCGACAGCCGGCGCGGTGCAGGCCGTTCAGCGCGCGAGGAGTCTTCCTGCGACCGGAGAAGCCGATCAGGCAACGCTGGAAGCGCTGGGCCTGCCTGCAGCCGATTCCGGCGAAAAAGTAGAAAACGTCGTTCGCATTACCGGCGACAGGGTAAACGTGCGGCGCGGCCCCGGAACGGAGTATGGCTCCGTCGCCCTTGCTCAAAAGGGAGATACGTTTCCCGCGGTTGACGCGGAGGGCTGGCTGCCCGTGCTTCTGGGCGGAGAAATCCGCTGGGTCAGCAAAAAATACGCGAGCACCGAACCTGCAAAGCAAAAGGAGGCTTTCAGATGAATCGATTGTACATTGACGGCATGATTGCCGGCGAACCGGTTTTCAGGATGGAAGTCGGCGAGGTTCCGCACCTGACGTTCCGCCTCGGCGTTCGGCACAAAACCCGCTCCGGCGAGACGCGCAGCGAATACTACCGCGTCAGCGCGTGGCACAGGACGGCGCTCTGGGCGCGGGACAGGCTCCGGCGCGGCCAGCTCGTCAGCGTGGCGGGATACCTTACGCAGCGGACTGTGCGGCGCGAAGAAGAAACGCTGCACTGCACGGAGATCGTCGCGGAGCAGTTCCGGGCGCTGGAGCCGCTGGGGAAGGCGAAGGCTGCGCCTGCGCAGGAGAATTCTTCCGCGGACGGCGCGGCGTGAGGGACGGGAAATTCCGCGAAGGGGGTGGTTCCCATGGCTTAGAAATCCAAATTCATCAGAAAGGAGGGCTTCTCATGGAAGAGGGCATCAGCAAAATCCTCGAACTGGGCGTCAGTCAGGGCATCTGGGCGGCTTTGTACATCTACCTGTTTTTTCGAATGCTGCGGGAAAACAAGGCGCGCGAAGACCGCTACCAGGAGACCATTGACCGGCTGAGCGACAACATCGAGGGCGGGATCGAGAGGATCCAGGACAAGCTGGACAGCATGTCAGGCGGCAGCTGATTCCGGCGACAGACAAAACAGGCACAATCGACACCCAAAAGGAGAAAGGAAAAACACATGGAAAACAGGATTTCCGACGTTCTGCGAAGGCAGGACGCAAATGAAACAATGAAAGAGCTGTTCGCCCGGGCGGCGGGCAGCGAGGACGTGGCCCTGCGCGGCGCGCACGTCAAGCATTTTGATCTGGGCGGCGGTCGCCGTCAGGCAGTCGTCTACGCGGAGCCCGTGCACTTCCGCGACCCCGAAAGCGGCAGCTGGCGCGAGGTGGACAACACGCTGGAGGAAACGGTCACGATCACCGGCCGCCGGGTGCTCCGCAATCGCGCGGGCCGCGTGCGGATGGAGTTTCCGGTTCGTCTGGACGGCGGCAGCATGGCGTCCCTGACCGCCGACGGCAGAACCTTTGCCTGGCGCTTTGAGCAGGAACCGCAGCCCGTCCTCGCGGCGGTGCGCACCGGCCTTCAGCTGAAGAAGGAGCGACTGGCTCGACTGGCGCAGTCCCTGCCCCGGTTCGCCGGGCGCACGCTGGAGAGCCTCGAGGCCGCAGACCTGTCCGCCGAGCTGGAGAATGCGCAGGAGCGGCGCGCGGCGCTGCCCTGCCTGAGGGCCGAAAACACCTACGAAGGCGTGCTGCCCGGCGTGTCCGTTCGCTACACTGTGAACGGCGAGGCCCTGAAGGAGGACATCATCCTGGAAAACGCCGAGGCGCTGCATCTCGCGGCCCTTCGCCTGCCGCAGGAGTACGACTACGAGGTCACGGCGCGGCGCGAGCTGCTGGTGAAGGATCAGACGACGGGCAAGGCGCTTTTCCGCATGGACGCGCCGCTGGTTTACGACGCGGAGGGGAAGGAAACGGCCGCGCAGCCGGAGCTGGCCGACGCGGGGGAGTCTATCCGCCTGCAGTACCTGATCTCTGAGGCGTTCCTGTCCGAGGCCACCTTCCCCGTGACCATCGACCCGGTGGTGCGCACGGCGACGACCGACGCGGCGGTGGCGGACACGTACATCTGGGAAAAGAACCCGGACACCAACTACGGCGACGTGTACCTCATGCGCTGCGGTCACGGCGAGGGCGGCGAGAGCATCGCGCTGGTTCGGTTTAAGCAGCTGATTGCCCTGCGCGCCTCCGACACCGTGATTTCCGCGCAGCTGCGTATGCACGAGCAGAGCTTCGGCAGCGACAGCGAGTACATGGGCTGCTACCCCATCAAAACCGCCTGGAGCGAGACCGGCGCGACCTGGAACAGCATGACCCCCGGAAATACCGACCACATTTCGGACGACATGCTCTCTTATGTGACCGGCACGACCGGCGACCGCTATTTCGACATCACCGAGCTGTACCGCGGCTGGTACCAGAAGGACGCGAACGGAAGCAGCCGCAACTTCGGCGTGGCCATCCGCTGCCCGGCCAGCGTGACCTCCGGCAACCGCTATGTCGAGTGGACCGCGTCCCGAAACAGTGCGGGCGGCACGCCCTGCCTGGTGGTCGACTACCTGTCCCACGCGGGCCGACAGGACTGGTGGCAGTATGAATCGCAGAGCTGCGGCCGTGCGGGCAGCGCTTATGTCGATCTGTTCAACGGCAATCTGGTCTATGAGCACGCGGACGGCGCGACGACCGGTTCCCGCCTGCCCGTCGCCTTTACGCACGTGTACAACAGCTGCCTGTCCGAGAGCAACCCGGTCTCCTGCGGCAATGGCTGGCGCACGAGTATGCACCAGCAGGTCAGCAGGCAGACCATTGGTTCCGCCAGCTACTACGTCTGGTTGGACGGCGGCGCGACCGAGCACTACTTCAAGATCAGCGGTTCTCAGCCCTATGCGGACGAGGAGGGCATGAACCTGTCCCTGACGACCGGAAACAGTCAGCTGACCATTACCGACCGGGGCGACACGCGGATGATTTTCCCGCTGCCCGCCGATTCTACCTGGCAGAACCTGACGCAGATCGTGGATTCCTGCGGCAACATGGCCGACCTGACCTATACGGGCGGCAAGCTGACCGCGGTCAACGACGGCTCCGGCCACAACTGCACGCTCAGCTACAACAGCGCCGGTCTGCTGGAAGAAATGCAGATCAAGGGCTGCCCCAAGGTGAGTTTCGACTACAGCGGCAGCAATCTGATTCGCATTTCCTATTCGGACGCGACCTCCGGCAGCACGGCGTTCACCTATGAATCCGGCACGAATATGCTCACCGGCGCGCAGAATCTGGACGGCCAGAAGCTCACCATCGGGTACGAGGCGGCCAGCACCTACGACAGCGCCGCCATCGACAGCTACGCCGCGCAGATTCGCCGCGTGACCTCGCTGGAAAAGACCGCCGGTTCACTGAAGGGCGCAAAGCAGCTGTTTGCGTACCGTCCGGGCGCCACGAAGGTCACCGCCGTGACCGGAACCTCCGGCGACGCGGGCAAGGCGCTGACCTACGTCTTCAATCGGGCGGGCAACGTCACCTGCGTGTACGACGAGCTGGGCTACGCGCGCAGCAGCGCCTTCTCCAAGTCCGTGGCCAACCAGCAGACCGCCGCGTCCGCGCTTCGCCGCGCGGTGATGAACCGCCTGAGCGGGCTGGACTTTGCCTCCGGATGGACGCTATATAAAGGAAGCAACTCCGATACTTCGGCGCAGGACACGACTGCCCGCTGCCTGGGAATGCCCTCGCTGAAGCTGACGAAGGCCTCCGCGGCGGAGACCCGGCAGGCGCAGAGCGTGACGATTCCGACTGCGGGTACATATACCTTCTCGGCCTATGTGAAGCTCACCGCGTCCTGCACGGGCGGCCTGTTCCTGCGCATTCGCAGCGGCAGCAGTGTCTGGACGAGCCGCGCGGCCACGCAGCCGACCGCCTCCTGCGGCACAGGTACCGCCTGCGAGGGCTGGGATCGCCTGTACGTGACGGCGACACTCCCCGCGGGCAGCGCGGCGGTCGAGCTGGTCAGCGCGTCTCCGTCCGGAAGCGGCTGGTTCGCCTGCCCGCAGCTGGAAACAGGCGGCGTGCCCAACCACGCAAACCTGCTGACGAACGGCGATTTCTCCGGCGGCGCGACCGGCTGGACGGCCTATGGCGGCAGCGACAGCGCCCTGAACGGCGTGGTCAGCGACTCGCTCGGCCTGCCTGCAGGTCTGAGCGGAAACGCCCTGCGCATCGCGAGCGCCTGCAATCTGAACGACGCGGAGCAGCGCCAGAGCGTCTCGATCAAGGGCGCGGCGGGCGACGTGTTCGTGCTCGGCGGCTGGGTGAAGTCCCAGTCGGTGACCAGCGGCGGCACGCACTTCAAGCCCAGCCTGCGCCTGCGCTTCCGCAGCGGCAGCACGTGGACCGATTCGGCCTATTGTGAGTTTGAGCCGCAGCGCGCGGACTGGCTGTTCGGCCAGTGGGCGGTGGCCGCGCCGAGCGCCTATAGCGAGGTGCAGTTCGTGTTCCGCTACGCGCGGAATCAGGGCACGGCGATGTTCACCAACCTGTTCCTGCACCGCGAGGAGTTCGGCCAGAGCTTTGCCTACGACGGCAGCAACCGGCTGACCGGCGTCTCGACGCTGTCCGCGCAGAAATCGGCGATGGGCTACGACAGCGCGCACAACCTGACCTCGTACCGGCAGCCGGGCGCGCCGGAGAGCGCGAAGTACACGATGAACTACGGCTCCTCGACCGACGAGCGAAAGAAGCACCTGCTGCTGTCCAGCGTGACCCCGATGGGCCAGCGCGATGTGTACACCTACGATTCCTTCGGCAACAGCCTGACCGGCGTGCGCCAGAAGTCCGGCGACAGCGCGTACATCCGCACCGAGACCGCCTACGACGCATCCGGCGCGTATGCCGTGCAGGCGAAGGACGCGCGAGGCCACGCAGTCACACGCAACGTGGACGCGGAAACCGGCCTGCTGACCAGCGTCACTGACCCGAACGGGCAGACGGTCAGCTATGCCTACGACGCCTCTAAGCGCGTGACCGGCGTGCAGACCACGGCGGGCGGCAAAACCTACAAGAACGCCTACACCTACTCGAACGACCGCATCCAGAAGGTGCAGCACAACACGACCAGCGACACGCCGGATGTGGAGTATACCTTCGGCTACGACGCGCTGGGCCGCAAGACCACGGTGAAGGTGGGCAGCCAGACGCTCTCGACGAACGTGTACGCCTCCGACCGCAGCGGTCTGCTCTCCGAAGTACAGTACGGCAACGGCGGGAAGGTGAAGTACGCCTATGACGCGTACGACCGGCTGACCGGCGTGCGGTATGACGGCGAGACCTCCGACCGCTACGCCTACGAATACGGCGCGGACGGCCAGGCCAGCGTGGTGCGGGACAACAGCCTGGGGCGCGTGGCGCAGACGGCCTGCGACCTGTCCGGGCGGGCGACCGAGAGCCAGCTGCGCGACGCGAGCGGCAATGTGCTGTACCGCGCGGGCATGACCTACGACGCGAGAAACCGCCTGACCGGGCTGAACGAAACGGCGAACGGGCAGGCGCACGCGACGACCTATGCCTACGACAACGACAACCGCGTGACCGGCATGACCTTCGACGGCGGCAACGCCATCAGCTACACCTACGACAGCCTGGGCCGCATCGCCAGTCGCACGGCCAGTCCGCTGAGCACGACCTACGGCTACGTTGCGGGCGGCTACGGCACGGGCAGCACCACGCCGCTGGTTGCATCCATCCAGCAGACGGCCATCCCGTTCAGCTACGCCTATGACAGCCGCGGGAACATCATTTCCGAGACCCGCAGCGGCCAGACCACGACCTACGAGTATGACGCGCTGGGCCAGCTCATTCGCGTGAACGACCCGCACGAGAACGCGACGTGGGTGTATGCCTACGACCGCGGCGGCAACATGACCAGTAAGGTGCGCTACGCGTACACTACCGGCACGCCGAGCGGCGGCCAGACGACTGCCTTCACCTATGACAGCGCGTGGAAGGACAGACTGACGGCGAGCGGCCAGTACCCGCTGACCTACGACGCGATTGGCAACCTGAAGAGTTACGGCGGCTGGACGTTCGAGTGGGAAGCCGGGCGGCAGCTGAAGCGGCAGACGCAGAACGCGACGGTCGTGACCTACGACTACGACCACAACGGCCTGCGCGTGCGCAAGACGGTGGCCAACACCAGCGGCTATGTCTACACCACGTACAACTACATCTGGCACGGCGGTCAGCTGGCGCACATGACGAAGGGCACGGACGAGCTGCACTTCTTCTACGATGCGCAGGGCCGTCCCGCGAAGGTGGATTACAACGGAGTTATCTATACCTACGTCCACAATTTGCAGGGAGATATCGTCGGCATCCTTGACGGGAACGGCACGGTTGTGGTAGAATACAAGTACAGCGCATGGGGCACACAGCTGAGCCGCACGGGCGAGCTGGCGAACACGCTGGGCTACGCGAACCCGTTCCGCTACCGCGGGTATATCTATGACGACGAGACGTGGATGTACTGGCTGAGAAGCCGGTACTACTACCCCGAACTGCATAGGTTCATCAATGCGGACGAACTGCTGGGTGTTGTCGGCGGCCTGACGACGCATAACGCCTACGCTTACTGCGCAAACGCTCCGGTTGACAGAGCGGATCATTCCGGCTATTTTGCCGCGAAGATGCTTTCGGAGGACGAGGACGGCATTCCGGGGCCGACGAACAACCTTAGCGGCGGCGCAACTGGTATGGGATATGTCGTTGGCGGCATTGTCTCAGGCGTGACAGATGGTCCAATAAAGAAACGCAAGGGCGATATTTCTGACGCTGAGAAAACAAAAATCTATCGTTATGGTGCGGATAAAGGTGTGGAGCAGTATGTGCCAACAAAAGCCGATGTAGCCTCAGAGGTCACTGCGAATCAGAAGTTTGCGGAGACAAATGTACCGCAAAATCCGGTAGGATTGTCTTTCAGTCTGAAATATAAAACTAACTCGATTATGACGACTATTGAGGATGTTAATAACACAGGAATTTTGAAAGCTGTGATAGACGGAAAATTCCATGTGACAGTTTTCCCTACAGACGGTACAACAATTCGACAATGGCACGACATGGGTGTGGATTCCAGGTATTCGCAGGTGCTCATGCAGATATCGACAATCTGCAAGTGAGGTGATACGAATATGGTAGACATTGACGCTATCCTGAATATGCTTGACGATCGCAACCCGCCGGAGGTGCAGGAACACGGAATCGAATTAACGGATACCATTTCTGCACTGAACGTGTTGGTCATGCCCTTTGGCGGGGCGTGCGGGCCTCATTTGTGGGAAAATTGTGCGAAGGCGATCTGCAAACGCAGCGATCGAACGCTCTGCCGCTACGGATACAACCTGCTCCCATGGCTCAGAGATATGAGCTGTCCCGGCGCGCAGCGGATCAGACAACGCCTGCTCAGGATCGGTGATAAAAGGCAGATCGAATGGGCGCTCAGGATGCAGCTGCAAAATGCGCGGGCCGCCGGGGATGAACAGTGGCTCATGGCGCTCAATGAGCTTCAAAAGGCCTGCGATGCGGAAAAAGAACAGAAGACATGCCGCTCCATCGACGAGCTGTACGAAATGCTCTCCTGGAATCAGCCGGAGGAGATTCAGCAAAGAGCCATTGAAGAGGCTGGAACCGTCAAAAACCTGTACCTTTTTCTTCAGCCATGCGGAAAAGATATCTGGGAGAATTGCGCAGAGGTGCTCTTTCGGCACACCGACGAGGAGCTTGAACCCTATCTGGAGGGAATGTTTCGCTGGCTGATCGACCTGAACTGGCCAGGCGCGGAGCGTATCCAGGAGCGCCTGAGACAGTATAAGGACAAGGCGCAGTTACACCGCCTCGCAGGGCAAATCGATCAGAAGTATGCGCGGGCAGACAAAAAGGATCGTTGGGAAATCGACTCAATGTTAGCATGGTTACGGGAAGTGCTCTGAGCGCTTTCAAAGACTAACCCAACGCCCCGCCCTCACCGGCGGGGCGTTTCTCATGCCATAACGCCTTGACGCGAACGGCACGGTTGTGGTAGAATACAAGTACAGCGCATGGGGCACACAGCTGAGCCGCACGGGCGAGCTGGCGAACACGCTTGGCTACGCGAACCCGTTCCGCTACCGCGGCTACATCTACGACGATGAGACGTGGATGTACTGGCTGCGCAGCCGGTATTACTACCCCGAGCTGCATCGGTTCATTTCGGCGGATAGCGTGATGGACGGCGCGCGTCTATTCAGCGCCAACCTGTATGCCTATTGCAAGAATGCGCCGGTGAACCGTGAGGACCAAAACGGGCACGCTGATGCTGCCATATACTCGGAGGATAGATACGAAAAGAACTACCGTTACGCTGGCGGCGGTGGTAGCAGCGGTAAGTTTATTGGACCGGTCATCGGCATAGCGCTTGGACTTGGAATAAGCGTCCCACTGTATAAAACAAATGGAAAACACGTAACCCAAAGCCGGGCGGAGTCCACAATAGGCTCAGATTCAGAGGTGGATGGGAAGTACTATGTGGCTATTGCACTTTGGGATGCATTCCCCATTCTTATTCCCAAGGCGATGAACTTTCATGAAGCACTCATCGCGGCGCGTGTACAGCTGACCGCCGAAACTGTACTGGATATTTTTTACGAAACCTATCCGTTTGCGCAAAGGATGCAAAAAGTCGCTGCATTCGGCATTTACACACGCCGCGAAAAGGATGCTGAAAAGCTGGCGAGCAAGCTGGGCAGATATGAGTATGACTGGCACGGCATAGGCCTTCGACACTACAACATCAGGAGTACAGCGCTTGACCGTAATCTCATTCACGTTTGGTTTTTCTGCTAAGAAGAAAGGAGAGTTGGCACTGTGAAGATTAAAAAATGGGATGCCATCGAGTCGATGGATTTCGGCGGCTACATCGAATTGGCCACAGGACGCTATATCCCCGCAGAATGGTACTCGAATCAGCAGAAGGAACCGGAGTTTCAAACAGGATTAAGCCATGAGGACTATATGCGTCTGGATACAGATATGGTGAACTACCTGAGAGTGCCCGTGTTTCGCTGCTCTGTATTGGCAGCTCGAACAGCCTTGAGTATGGGTGTCTCTCGCGAAAAGCTGATTGAACTCGGCATGAACAAGACGGTATACTGGGATCTCTTTTATCCGAATGACCAGGGAGTGGAGCCCGGGTGTGAATATCCAGATGATGAATATTCAGCAAGTGTCAACATTACTGAATATATGAAGGAAGCAGACCGATTGATTGAATTCGTAAAAAAAGGAAGGATACTGTTAATGCGTTACGTTCGTGAGTGGTACGCCGTCTATGACATTGAAGTAGTGGACGAAGACTAATACCTCGCCCCGCCTTCCCCGGCGGGGCTTTTCTCATGCCATAATTCCTTGACGCGAATGGCACGGTTGTGGTAGAATACAAGTACAACGCGTGGGGTACCCAGCTGAGCCGCACGGGCGAGCTGGCGAATACGCTGGGCTACGCGAACCCGTTCCGCTACCGCGGCTACATCTACGACGACGAGACGTGGATGTACTGGCTGCGCAGCAGGTATTACTACCCGGAGCTGCATCGGTTCATTTCGGCGGATAACGTGATGGACGGCGCGGGTCTCTTCGGCGCCAACCTGTACGCCTACTGCAAGAATGCGCCGGTGGGAGCGAGCGACCCGTCCGGGCATACTGCGGCGGGCGCGGTATTGCAGCAATCTGGTGCCGCAGCGCAGATACTCATTGGCGCATTGGGTAGTGCCGCCGCCGCTGCTGCTTCTCCATGGTTGTTGGCAGTTGCGTGCGTTGGCGGTCTTCTGATGCTAGCGGGTGCTGCCAGTAATACTCATACCAATGCAAGATCACGAACGGAAATCAGGTCAGCGCTTCTTTCGGCAAGCTATGGTGATGCGAATGCTCGTGACCATAGCTATAACACTGGAGATTACTATGCAGCTTTTACCATTCAGTATCCTGGCGTGAATTTTGTGAGCCTTTATTATCTCAAGGAACCGCTCACGCTGGATGAGGCAGTAGACCTCCTTACATTCGATGCTCTGATTGGGGCGTTGTCGCGTGCGTATGGGTTTAGGAGCAGCGAGTTTGGGATTTACACTGACACGGAAGGAGCAGCGAGCGCCTTGGCAGCTGCTACCAACGGCTCGATCGATTTTGAAAACCACGCGAAGAAAGGATGCCGTCCAGGCGATTACTACACGCACTATCATGCATTTGCACCTATACATGGACCGCATATCTGGTTCGGACCTCCCACTACCATTTTGTATAATTAAGGAGGCAGTACTGTGAAAGTGAGTCTTCACCACATGTCATTGTGTCTGTTCTGGTGGGTTCAGGTGTATTTGGATCTAGACACGGGCGAGACATATAACGCAGCGCATGATTCGGAGGAAATTGCCTCCGGAAGGCACAGGCTGCTGAAAATTCCACGCTACAATCAGGCCGTGATCTATCAGCGCTATCTGGAAATGGCGCGGGATCAGGGGGGGCTTGATGTGGGCGATATTCTGGAACGCTATCAGCGTTTCGAGTTGGCACCTGATCTGCAGATCGACAATGCGGAAGTATTTTTTAAAGAAGCGGATGATCTGTGTCGAACTGTAAACGACCCGTCCATCCCGGAATTTGCAGACTATCACGAGTTGTTTGCGCTGCAGGCAGCCAGAGACTGGTGTACAAAAGAAGGGATCGAGTGGGAGGAAGACTGGCCCCCGAAGGAGCGCCGCCCGCTGGCGCTGACACCGCCGCCGTATGTGCTGCAGGAGTGGAGGAAACGCGCCTATGTCCCGCCAGCCGACAAAGTTATGCTGTCGGACGAAATTCAGGCGATGTTGATGACGAATTAACCTGCCGCCCCGCCCTCACCGGCGGGGCGTTTCTCATGCCATAACGCCTTGACGCGAATGGCACGGTTGTGGTAGAATACAAGTACAACGCGTGGGGCACTCAGCTGAGCCGCACGGGTGAGCTGGCGAACACCCTGGGCTACGCGAACCCGTTCCGCTACCGGGGCTACATCTACGACGACGAGACGTGGATGTACTGGCTGCGCAGCCGGTACTACTATCCTGAACTGCATCGGTTCATTTCGGCGGATAACGTGATGGACGGCGCAGGTCTCTTCAGCGCCAACCTGTACGCCTACTGCAAGAATGCACCGGTGGGAGCGAGCGACCCGTCCGGGCACTTCCTCATGAGTGCAGGTGCGGTGCTTTACGGAATAGTAGGCGTATTGGCTGCCGCGCTGACGGCTGTTGCGGTAGACATTGCGGCAGACAAGATTGAGCACGCGATCCCCATACTGCCAGGGAAGAGCATCGACCCGGAAATCAACATAACGATTGCCCTCACGCTCCCCTTCGTACTTTCTCAGTCGAGAACCGAAAGCCGCACGCAGGATATTACCATTACCTACCCTCCGCAGGAAGAGAGAAAGTACTATTTGGCGGCGGCATATGGACATGCATCTCCCATGTTGATTTCTCCGGCTATGACTGAAAAGGAGGCCTATGTCTTCCTTCGAGTAGCGGATTTTGAGACCAAGTTGATACGGCTTGCCACTGCGAAGTATTCAGAATCGGGCATCCCGGTTGCATTGGGTGTGTATACAAGATATGGGCGTGATGCGTACAATCTGGCGAAGCGGTTCGGCACTCCACGGCTCGACGTTGCATCCGGGGCGTTTTATGAGCATTACAATGTAGAAGGTAACTCATATAAGATTATCCATTTCTGGTATTCTATAAGGAGATGATTCCGTGAAAATTGCCCTGATCGACGCGATCGACCTGCTTGACCATGGCGGTTATATAGACAGGCAAACTGGGAAATATATCCCGCCCAAATGGCAGGCGGATGAATGTTACCCGGAACTCGGCCTGACGAGTGAGGACTACCAGCGCTTCGACGCAAATCCCGACAGGTATCTGACAAGTCTGGTGGTGCGTTTTAGCGGTGTGGACTGCAAGGCTGCTATGGCTATGGGGAACATTACCCGCGAACAGCTGATGGAGTTCGGCTACAAGCAACCGGAACAGTGGGAACTGTTTTACAGGGAACCGACGACGGTAGAAGGTGCTGCTCCGCGATGTACCGATGAAGACTGGGAGGCGTCGAAAAGAGTTGATGAGTATATGCGCGAGCATGGAGTGCTATGGGAATACTCTGCAAAGAGAACCGAACTCAGCATACAGCTTGTCAAGGATTGGATTGCCCAGCACGGCCTTGAGTGTGACGATTCGCAATCATAAGCCTGCTACCCTTTCGCCCCGCCGCATTCCAGCGGCGGGGCTTTTCTCATGAGCGGCCTGCTCTCTGAGGTGCAGTTCGTGTTCCGCTACGCGCGGAATCAGGGCACGGCGATGTTCACCAACCTGTTCCTGCACCGCGAGGAGTTCGGCCAGAGCTTTGCCTACGACGGCAGCAACCGGCTGACCGGCGTCTCGACGCTGTCCGCGCAGAAATCGGCGATGGGCTACGACAGCGCGCACAACCTGACCTCGTACCGGCAGCCGGGCGCGCCGGAGAGCGCGAAGTACACGATGAACTACGGCTCCTCGACCGACGAGCGAAAGAAGCACCTGCTGCTGTCCAGCGTGACCCCGATGGGCCAGCGCGATGTGTACACCTACGATTCCTTCGGCAACAGCCTGACCGGCGTGCGCCAGAAGTCCGGCGACAGCGCGTACATCCGCACCGAGACCGCCTACGACGCATCCGGCGCGTATGCCGTGCAGGCGAAGGACGCGCGAGGCCACGCAGTCACACGCAACGTGGACGCGGAAACCGGCCTGCTGACCAGCGTCACTGACCCGAACGGGCAGACGGTCAGCTATGCCTACGACGCCTCTAAGCGCGTGACCGGCGTGCAGACCACGGCGGGCGGCAAAACCTACAAGAACGCCTACACCTACTCGAACGACCGCATCCAGAAGGTGCAGCACAACACGACCAGCGACACGCCGGATGTGGAGTATACCTTCGGCTACGACGCGCTGGGCCGCAAGACCACGGTGAAGGTGGGCAGCCAGACGCTCTCGACGAACGTGTACGCCTCCGACCGCAGCGGTCTGCTCTCCGAAGTACAGTACGGCAACGGCGGGAAGGTGAAGTACGCCTATGACGCGTACGACCGGCTGACCGGCGTGCGGTATGACGGCGAGACCTCCGACCGCTACGCCTACGAATACGGCGCGGACGGCCAGGCCAGCGTGGTGCGGGACAACAGCCTGGGGCGCGTGGCGCAGACGGCCTGCGACCTGTCCGGGCGGGCGACCGAGAGCCAGCTGCGCGACGCGAGCGGCAATGTGCTGTACCGCGCGGGCATGACCTACGACGCGAGAAACCGCCTGACCGGGCTGAACGAAACGGCGAACGGGCAGGCGCACGCGACGACCTATGCCTACGACAACGACAACCGCGTGACCGGCATGACCTTCGACGGCGGCAACGCCATCAGCTACACCTACGACAGCCTGGGCCGCATCGCCAGTCGCACGGCCAGTCCGCTGAGCACGACCTACGGCTACGTTGCGGGCGGCTACGGCACGGGCAGCACCACGCCGCTGGTGGCGAGCATCCAGCAGACGGCCATCCCGTTCAGCTACGCCTACGACAGCCGCGGGAACATCGTCTCCGAGACCCGCAGCGGCCAGACCACGACCTACGAGTACGACGCGCTGGGTCAGCTCACCCGCGTGAACGACCCGCACGAGAACGCGACGTGGGTGTACGCCTACGACCGCGGCGGCAACATGACCAGTAAGGTGCGCTACGCGTACACTACCGGCACGCCGAGCGGCGGCCAGACGACCAGCTTCACCTATGACAGCGTGTGGAAGGACAGACTGACGGCGAACGGCCAGTACCCGCTGACCTACGACGCGATTGGCAACCTGAAGAGCTACGGCGGCTGGACGTTCGAGTGGGAAGCCGGGCGGCAGCTGAAGCGGCAGACGCAGAACGCAACCGTCGTGACCTATGATTACGACCACAACGGTATGCGCGTGCGCAAGACGGTGGCCAACACCAGCGGCTACGTCTACACCACGTACAACTACACCTGGCACGGCGGCCAGCTGGCGCACATGACGAAGGGCACGGACGAGCTGCACTTCTTCTACGACGCGCAGAGCCGTCCGGCGAAGGTGGATTACAACGGCGTGATCTACACCTACGTCCACAATTTGCAGGGAGATATCGTCGGCATCCTTGACGGGAACGGCACGGTTGTGGTAGAATACAAGTACAGCGCATGGGGCACACAGCTGAGCCGCACGGGTGAGCTGGCAAACACCCTGGGCTACGCGAACCCGTTCCGCTACCGCGGCTACATCTACGACGACGAGACGTGGATGTACTGGCTGCGCAGCAGGTATTACTACCCGGAGCTGCATCGGTTCATTTCGGCGGATAACGTGATGGACGGCGCGGGCCTCTTCAGCGCCAACCTGTACGCCTACTGCAAGAATGCGCCGGTAGGAGCAAGCGACCCGTCCGGGCACTTTGAGATCTCCTATTCAGAAGACAGAGCTGCGCCTAACTGGAGACCGATAGGCGGGGCCTCGGGAGATCGCATAATTGGGGCGATCATTGGTTCACTACTGTATGTATCTTTCAGAAGAATTACAAAGGTAGTAAGCAGAGTAAAGACCATTACTTCTGTCAGAGTGACCCCTGGTCCTTCTGCAACGCCCGCACCGGATGATCCGCCGGAGGAGGAGAGAAAGTACTATTTGGCGGCGGCATATGGACATGCATCTCCCATGTTGATTTCTCCGTCTATGACTGAAAAGGAGGCCTATATCTTCCTTCATGTAGAGAATGTTGGAATCAAGTTAGCGCAACTTGCCACTGCGAAGTACTCAGAATCGGGTATCCCGGTTGCATTGGGCGTGTATACAAGATATGGGCGTGATGCGTACAATCTGGCAATACGGTTTGGCACTCCCCGACTCGACGTTGCGTCCGAGGCATTGTACGAGCATTATAATGTAAATACGTTAAAATTTGATGAAATTCACTTCTGGTATTTTGTAAGGGGGTGATTTTATGAAGGTTGCTCTGATTGACGCGATTGACCTGATGGGTATCGGCGGTTATTTGGACAGGCAGACTGGGCAGTACATTCGCCCGAAGTGGCAAGTGGATGCATGTTATCCGGAACTCGGCCTGACGAGTGAGGACTATCAGCGCTTCGCCGCAAATCCTGACAGGTACTTGACAGGCCCTGTAATGCGCTTGAGCGGTGTGGTTTGTAAAACTGCGATAGCTATGGGGAACATCACCCGCGAACAGCTGATGGAGCTCGGCTTCAAGCAACCGGAGCAGTGGGAACTGTTTTACAGGGAACCGACGACGGTAGAAGGTGCTGCCCCGCGATGCCCCGATGAAGACTGGGAGGCATCAAAAAGGGTTACTGACTATATGCGTGAGCACGGTGGTGGCGCAGTATATATGGCCTACATCATAATGAAATCAGACATCGTCAACCAACTTGTCAGGGATTGGCTTACCCAGCATGGCATCGAGTACTACGACACTTCGCAGTCATAAGTCTGCTCCCCCTCGCCCCGCCCTCACCGGCGGGGCGTTTCTCATGCCATAATTCCTTGACGGGAATGGCACGGTTGTGGTAGAATACAAGTACAACGCATGGGGCGCTCAGCTGAGCCGTACGGGCGAGCTGGCCAACACCCTGGGTTACGCGAACCCGTTCCGCTACCGTGGGTATATCTACGACGACGAGACGTGGATGTACTGGCTGCGCAGCAGGTACTACTACCCCAAGCTGCATCGGTTCATTTCGGCAGATAACGTGATGGACGGCGCGGGTCTCTTCAGCGCCAACCTGTACGCCTACTGCAAGAATGCGCCGGTGGGAGCAAGCGATCCGTCCGGGCACTTCCTCATGAGTGCAGGTGCGGTGCTTTACGGAATAGTAGGCGTATTGGCTGCCGCGCTGACGGCTGTTGCGGTAGACATTGCGGCAGACAAGATTGAGCACGCGATCCCCATACTGCCAGGGAAGAGCATCGACCCGGAAATCAACATAACGATTGCCCTCACGCTCCCCTTCGTACTTTCTCAGTCGAGAACCGAAAGCCGCACGCAGGATATTACCATTACCTACCCTCCGCAGGAAGAGAGAAAGTACTATTTGGCGGCGGCATATGGACATGCATCTCCCATGTTGATTTCTCCGGCTATGACTGAAAAGGAGGCCTATGTCTTCCTTCGAGTAGCGGATTTTGAGACCAAGTTGATACGGCTTGCCACTGCGAAGTATTCAGAATCGGGCATCCCGGTTGCATTGGGTGTGTATACAAGATATGGGCGTGATGCGTACAATCTGGCAATACGGTTTGGCACTCCCCGACTCGACGTTGCGTCCGGGGCATTGTATGAGCATTATAATGTGTACCATTTCCCGTACAATAAGATTCATTTCTGGTATTCCATAAGGAGGTGATTTCGTGAAAGCTGCTTTGCTTGACGTGATTGACCTGATGGGCATCGGCGGTTATTTGGACAGGCAAACCGGGCAGTACATTCGCCCGAAGTGGCAAGTGGATGCATGTTATCCGGAACTCGGCCTGACGAGTGAGGATTATCAGCGCTTCGCCGCAAATCCCGACAGGTATCTGACAAGCCCTGTAGTGCGCCTGAGCGGTGTGGTTTGTAAAAATGCGATGGCTATGGGGAACATCACCCGCGAACAGCTGATGGAGCTCGGCTACAAGCAACCGGAGCAGTGGGAACTGTTTTACAGGGAACCCCAGACGGTAGAGGGTACTGTTCCGCGATGTACCGATGAAGACTGGGAGGCATCAAAAAGGGTTGATGACTATATGCGCAAGCACGGCGGCGAAGTATATATAGCCTACAGCAAAATAGGCTCAAACATCGTCGTGCAACTTGCAAAAGAGTGGATTGCCCAGCACGGCCTTGAGTGCGACGATTCGCAGTCATAAGTCTGCTCCCCCTCGCCCCGCCGCATTCCAGCGGCGGGGCTTTTCTCATGAGCGGTCTGCTCAGCGAGGTGCAGTACGGCAAGGTGAAGTACGCTTACGACGGGCCGACCGACGTGAACGAAACGACGAACGGATAGACGCATGCTATACCTACGATAGCGCGGCCTTGTGAAGCTGTTGATTATGCCATACTGAACAAGCCGCAGCTTCGGAGAGGCGATGTAACTGCGCGGAACGATCTCCTCGACCTGACCCCGCTGATCTGGGTGGTCATTTGTTTATGGGACTTGGGAATAGACTTCTTTGCCGTTCGGCTTTACCGCAGGGAACATTCCCGGGCTGTGCATGACACGGAATGGATTCTGCGGCAGTAGGTGTAGCCTTGGGTTTAGCTGGTGCCACAGTTCGGCAAAGACAAGGGCGAGATTGTGTAGCGCAATCAGTGATGAGCTACAATTCCGTCTCCATGTGTTGATTGAGGCGACTGTGGAGAGGCCGTACTTCATTCAGGATTGCTGAAAGGACACTTTGTTTGTCCAAAGCGTATTGCCACCGCGCATACATGAAATTCGCTTATTTTTTTCAAATTCTTGACATATCAGAGGCACATGTGTTATTATATTTTTGAAGTTGAAAATAGCGCTGACTTCTCAGAGGTGACGCGTCATGCGCCGCATTCGTCACTTGTGATATTCTATGCAGCGAGGCTTGAAACTGCGTGATAGATAAAACGCGCACAAATACGGAAATCCGGCAGGGCGAGACGCCGTGCCGCGAGAACGAGACGTTACCAGACGGTACAAAATGGCCTCAATGAAACGATTCAAACCGGAAGCGAAAGGAGCATCCCATCCCATGAACACACTCAAGCGGCAAGGCAGCGCCATCCTCTGGGTCGTCCGGAAAAGTCCACTTGCGTCGTCATTTTATATCCTGCTGCAGATTGCGGCAGGTCTGGTTCCGGCGGTGCGCATTCTCGCCCTGGCGCGGATTGTGGATTCGCTGTCCCGCGGGGCGGAGCTTCGCGCGGCGGCGCTTCCGCTGGGCGTTCTGATGCTGACGCTGGCGTGGGACGTGGTCGTGCCTTCGTTCGCCTCCTTCCTCGAGCAGCGCATTCAGGCCGTCTCCGCCGCGGAGTTTCAGAAGGGCGTTCTGAAAAAGCAGGCGCGGCTGAAGGCGGAGGTTCTGGAAAACAAGGCGATGCGCGAGCGGATGGAGCGCCTTCAGAAGCAGGCGGACGACTCCATCGGGCTGATTTTCTACCGAATCATCAACCTTCTGCAGTCGCTGGTGGCGCTCGTGTCCCAGCTGACGATCTTCTGCGGCGTGCGCCTGTGGCTGGGCCCGGCGTTCCTGCTGGCGGGCGTCCCGGCCCTCTGGATTGCGTCGAAGGCGGGCAAGGTCGAATACGAGGAGAACAAAAAGGTCACGGAGCATCGGCGCGCGTATCGGATGCTGCACGACGTGCTGGTCAGCCGCGAAACCTCGCTGGAGCGCGGCCTTTTCGGCTATACGCAGAAGCTGGACGAGCAGTATAAGGACGAGTTTGAAAAGGCGCGGCGGTTTCAGCACGGCGTACGCAAGAGGATGTTCGTTCGGATGAAGGTCACCGGCGTGCTGTGCGCGGTGGTCTCCTTTGTGCTGCTTGTGCTGCTGCTGAGTGTGTTCGCCAAGGGCGAGATGACTGTCGGCCTGTTCATTGCGCTGGCCTGCGCCGCGCTGAATCTGGTGGGGCTGCTGATGGGCTCGCTGCCGGAGCAGGCAAAGGATCTGTCCGCATCGAATGCCTTTCTGACGGAGGCGGCGGAATTCACGGCGCTGCCGGAGCAGGAGGGCGCACAGGACGCGCCAAGGTTTGAAGAGCTGCGCGAAATCGAGCTGCGCCACGTCTCCTTCGCCTATCCGGGGACGGAGAAAAAGGTGCTGGACGACGTGAGCATCCGCATGGAAAAGGGCAAACGCTACGCGCTCATCGGCGTGAACGGCGCGGGCAAATCCACGCTGCTGAAGCTCATGATGCGCTGCTACGACAATTACACCGGCGAAATCCTCATCAACGGACAGAACGTCCGCGAGCTGCCCTACGCCGTGATCAAGGGCTTCTTCGGCTATGTCTCCCAGGACAGCTATCACTACACCCTGACCGTGCGCGAAAACCTGTGCATGGGTGAGACCTTTAGCGATGACACGCTTAGGCAGGCGCTTGAGCGGGTCGGGCTGGCGCAAAAGGTCGCTTCCATGCCGCAGGGACTGGATACGCCGCTGGGAAAGCTGTCCGAGCGGGACGCGGATCTCTCCGGCGGCGAGTGGCAGCGGCTGAGCATCGCCCGCGCGCTGCTGCGCCCCTACGGCATGCTCCTGCTGGACGAACCCTCCAGCGCGCTGGATCCGGTGGCGGAGCGAAGCTTCCTGGACGAAATCGCCTCTGCCACGGCGGGGCGCAACGTGCTCCTGATCAGTCACCGGCTGTCTCAGACACGGAGCGCAGACCGCCTGTTCGTGCTGGACGGCGGCTGTATCTCCGAGCAGGGAACCTTCGACGAGCTGATGGCAAAGAATGGACTGTTTCACAGGATGTACGAAGAACAGAAAGCGTGGTATCAGGTATGAAGTCGTTCTGGAAAAACCTTACTTCGGCTCTGCGCCTGACCTACGGCGTTGCGCCGGCCTATTTTCTGATGACGAATCTCTTCAACATCGCCCAGGGCGTGTGCATGGGACTGTACACCATCGCCATGGCGAACCTGCTGGACTGTGCCGAGGGCGGAGCGCTCGCCGCGCGCCTGCTGCTCCTCGCCGCCGCGGCCGCGGGGATTCAGGTGCTGCGTACCGTCTTCAACGGCGTGTTTAACTTCATGGCGGGCACGTTTTTCCAGTTTGCCGAGGTGAAGACCGTCTCGCTGATACACAACAAGATTTCCTGCCTGCCGGGCGAGCTGTTCGAGAAGGCGGACGTGCTGGACTGCGTGAAGCGGGCGGAGCGCGCCAGCGGTCATGTGCACAACTTCTCGTTCACGCTGACGATGATCTTCACGCTGTATATCCCTTATTTTCTGGTCGTGTCGCTGTACTACCTCACCATCGACGTGCGGCTCGTCTGGATCATGCTGTTCGTGTTCCTGCCCGTGGCGTTGTCTCAGCTGCTCAAGGCGAAGCTGATGCGGCAGGCCGGAAAGGAACAGGCGTCCTTCCAGCGAAAGGCCGAGGCCTTCGCCGGCGCGTTCACGGAGCCGAGCGGCCTCTTCACCGTCCGTGCCTGCGGAGCCACCGATTTCATGATGCAAAAGGCTCAAAGGGCGGTAGATGACTCCTGCGCGGCGAAGGTTCGGATGGAACGTCGGGCGGCGCGCAGCGAGTTTCTCCTCAACCAGCTGACCATTCTGGGCTATCTCGGCGTGTTTCTGCTGCTGGTCTTTGAGGTGTCAACCGGAAGAATGGGGCTGGGCGTGTTCTCGGCGCTGTTTTCGTCGGTGCAGCAGCTGTTCAGCATGATGGAGGAGCTCATCAGCCGGAATCTGGGCAACGTCTCGCGCTCCTACGGCATGATCTCCATGATGCTCGACTTTCTCGGCCTGCCTGAGAACGACGCGCGGGAAATGCCTGCGGAGGAGGCGCTGCGTGCAGAGTCAATCTCCTTTCATTATCCCGATTCCGACCGGGACGTGATCCGGAACCTCTCCCTGACCATTCGAAAGGGCGAGCACGTGGCCATCGTGGGCGAGAACGGCTCGGGCAAGTCGACGCTGCTGAAGCTGCTCTGCGGCCAGTACGCGCCGTCCTCGGGCAAAATCGAGAACGGCTTCCGCGCCCGGAGCGCGGTGTTCCAGAACTACGTCCGCTACAAAATGCCGCTGGTGCGAAACGTGCGAATCTCCGACCTCGACCGCGACGGCGGTGTGGAGGGCGCGCTGGCACTGGCGGGCGTGGCGGTGGAGAAGGATCGCTTCCCCGACGGGCTGGCGACCATGCTGTCCAGGGATTTCGGCGGCGTAGAGCTGTCCGGCGGCTACTGGCAGCGCATTGCCGTGGCCCGCGCCGTCTATCGCCCCTGCAACGTGATCTACCTCGACGAGGCGACTTCGGCGCTGGACGCGCTGGAGGAGGCAGCGATGTATCGAAAGTTTCAGGAGATTATGGCCGGCAAAACCGCCGTGCTGATTACCCATCGGCTGGCGATGACGAGACTGGCCGACCGCATCATCGTGCTGGAGGGCGGACGAATCGTGCAGGAGGGAACGCACGAAGCCCTTGTCAGCGCCGAAGGCCCCTACCGCACCATGTGGACGGCTCAAAGCTCGAATCTGTAGAAGAGAACGGATTCAAAGGGCGGACAGCCATGCCGTACGGGCGGAAGCGGGAACCTGACGGCGTGCATACGGCCGTCAGGCGAGGTTCTTGAATAAAGAAGAAAAGGTGTTCGCTCGCTACGCCATATTCGCGGCAGGGAAGGGGCGCAGCGGCGTCATCGTGGAGTGCAAATCGAGGAATATCAATACGCCGCGGTGCTGCCGCATAAAAGGAATCTGGACATACGGCTTTGCTTTCCGGAATAGTTGCCTTCACGGTCGCACCCTGCAGGGCGCATCGTCCCTTGTATCATAGTTTACCAGATTAGCCAACTAAGTCCTCATGTTTTGATACAAAGCATGAGGACTTCTTTTTGCATTTATAGACCGATAAACCGTCAGAATACAGAATATAACTACCAAATGTGGGCTATAGGCGCAGGAAATGAACTACTCGGCGTCATTTTGTCGGATGAAGGTTTCTACTCTTCGACCCTTTTTAGTCTACTCATGACTGCTTTTCGGGGTCGAAATCAGAGATTTATCATGGAATGCACCCTACGTTGGACGATAGCAGGGTATCGTCCAACGTATCCAAGGAAACGTCCACAGTATCGCCCAATAGTATCTAAAGTACGCGTTTTCTTCTTTAGAATATATCAGATATCGTTCTGTAGCCAGAATTAGTGAAAGAAAATAGACTACTTGAGAATTGAGTAGTCTATTTTCTTGCCTGTTATTCTGATATTACGAAGTACCTTTATGGGTTTACGTATTATTTCCTGTTTCGCCGAGCTGGTCAACATACTCTCCGATACCCGTTTCTTCCCCCGGGATGAACACCATGGGAATGTCTTCACCCTCTTCAAGAATATCCAACAGTTTTGTTACTTTCTCCGGATTTTCCAGTTTAACTGAGCACAATGTTCGCATATCTGCGGAAAGAAATATCGGTACAAGGTCACACGGCTGGGCACGCCGTATGCCGCGCCGGTCTGGATCTGCAGCACGTTTAACTATCGGGCAAGGCATACTGCGCCTCGAAGCAGATTCCCGAGGACATTCTGAAAGTTTTCCTTTCACAAAAACGTATGGGAATCTGAACAAGCTGGGAAGTACTTACGCACGGAATGTTGTCTGCGCCGCTTCGTCGATTAGTTGCCGTCTGGCTTCATCATCATGTCCTTGTCCAGCGTTGCCATGTCTCTGGCCAGCGTCTCGTCAATGAGATCCTGAAGCGCTTTCATCTGGGCTTCGTTGTTGATGCCGCCCAGAATCGGCTCGCCGATCATCTGGCCATTGCGGTCCACCACCACCGTCGTGGGGAATGCCGTGATGCTGTAGGTCAGCTTTCCGGCCTCGCTGTCCGCCGGGAAGTAGAGGTTGCGATAGGTCGCGCCCTTCGCCTCCAGCAGCGCCTTGGCCTCCTCGATCATGTGCTTGTCGCCGCCGATGGTATCCGCGTTGATGCCGATCACCTCGCCGCCCCTGAGCTGGAGCTTCTCATTGAGCTCGCTCAGCTCGCCCAGCTCCGCGATGCAGGGCGCGCAGCCGGAGAACCAGAAGTTGACCACGGTGACGGAATTGTCCTTAAACAGGTCGCTGGTCACCTCGTTGCCGTCCAGATCCATGCCCTCGAAGGTGGGGAACATCTTGGACGGATCCTGCTCCATCATGTTCTCCTCCGGCATGAGCTTATCCTCCAGCATGGCGATCTCCTCGTCGATCCTGCGGATGGTTTCGATGTCCTGCTGAAGCGTCTTGTACTCGTCCTCGGTGAACTTCTCCTTCGCCGTCTCCAGCTGTTCCGTCAGGTAATCGGCGTAGGGCGTGTCCATGTCGGGCTGCTTGTCCATCAGGCCGAAGAACTTGTTCCACAGATCCATGTTGTTCTCAAACAGGTCGTTCAGCTCGCCCTCCAGCATTTCCAGCCTGGCTTCGTAGTCGCAGGCGCAGTCCTCGCCGCAGGCGCACTGGGTTTCGCAGGCGCAGTCATCCACGGGCATGCCGTCCTGCACGCAGGACTTATCCTCGAGGCAATTGCAGTCCTCGCCGCACCCGGCGGTCACGCACGGGCAGCCGTCTACGCCCTTGCCGTCCATCATGCAGGGGCAGGTTTCCTCCATCGTCTGGGCGTCGCCCGATCCGGACGGGGTTGTGCAGCAGGCGTCCGCGCAGCAGGCGGAAGCGGCGGTCAGGGTGGTCAGCAGCAGGCACAGCGCCAGCAGCATCGAGATCCAGGTCTTTTTCATTGAAGTGTCCTCCTTGTTTCTTTCTGTTTATTTCTCCACAGCGTTTGAGCCGGTTGGAGTCGGTTGGTTGGCGTCCTTCGCGCCGCGCGCCAGTCCGCAGCGGAAGCTGACCGCGCCGGTGGGGCAGGCCTTGACGCACATGCCGCAGCGGATGCACTCGGGATGATCGGGGGTTCGGGTCACGTCCACGTCCATCTTGCAGGCCTTTTCGCACCGGCCGCAGTGGACGCACTTGTGAGAGTCCACCTGCATGCCCGTCAGCGACAGCCGGTTAAACAGCGCGTAGAACGCGCCCAGCGGGCACAGCCACTTGCAGAACGGGCGGTAGAACAGCACGCTCAGGATGACCACCGCGCCCAGCACGACGCTCTTCCAGGCGAACAGGCTGCCCAGCGCGCTTCGGACGCTCTCGCTGGTCAGGGACAGGGGAATCGCGCCCTCCAGCACGCCCTGCGGACACAGGTACTTGCAGAAGAAGGGATTGCCCATGCCCACCTCGTTGGTGATGAGCAGCGGCAGCGTCACCGTCAGCAGCAGGATCAGGTACTTGAGATACCGAAGCGGCCTGAGCTTCTTCGTGGACGGCTTCCGCTTCGGCAGCGGGATCTTGTGGAGCAGCTCCTGAAACCATCCGAAGGGGCACAGAAAGCCGCACACGAGCCGTCCCAGCAGCACGCCCAGCAGGATCAGCGTGCCGGTGACGTAGTAGGAAAACCTGAACCGGGACGAGCCGATCACCGACTGAATCGCCCCGATGGGGCACGCGCCGGTGGCGGCGGGGCAGGAGTAGCAGTTGAGCCCCGGCACGCAGACGGTCTTGCCGCTGCCCCGGTAAATCTGCCCCTTGAGCAGGTTGGGCAGGTGCGGATTGGTCAAAAGCACGGCGCACGCCTGCAGAAGTCCCCGAAACCGGGCGAGAAAGCCGGAAACGGGCGGCGCCTTGGGCCGCGTCTTCTTCTTGTTATCCAATGCCCACGCACTCCAGACAGATGCGGATGGCCTTGGACAGCACCGTACCGGCCTCGCCCCGCCACGCGCCGTAGATCAGCATCGCCGCGCCCAGCGCAAGAGCGCCCAGCCTCACGGCGCGCCTGAGTGCGGCCGATGAAACGCGATTCATGTGTGATCGCCTCCTTTTTTCTTCTCGCAGGTCTATGATACGACATGAGGGCTAAAATCTTCGTTAAGACGGGAAACTTTATGCGCATTTTATTCCGGTATGGTATACTGAGTGCAGCAAAACAAGTGTAGAGGAGGCGCGGCATGCGGATTTTGATTGTGGAGGACGAGCGGGCGCTGTGCGATATGCTGAGCAAAAGCCTGAAGCGACAGGGCTACGAGGTGGACGCCTGCTATGACGGCGATTCCGCGCTGGACTGGCTGCTGGCGGAGAAGTACGACCTGATCCTGCTGGATCTGAACCTGCCCGGGCGGGACGGCATGGAGCTGTTGAAGGCGCTGCGGGAGCGCGACCGGGAGACCCGGGTGCTGATTCTCTCCGCCCGCAGCCGGATCAGCGACAAGGTGGAGGGGCTGGACTGCGGAGCCAACGACTATCTGGTCAAGCCCTTTCATCTGGAGGAGCTGGAGGCGCGGGT
>CAKUFI010000029.1 GCA_934647305.1 uncultured Clostridia bacterium
GGCGGCGGCAAGCGGAACCGGGCCCTGCCCGGCCGCAGACTTCGGCCGCTCTGATTTATGGCGGCCGATAGTCGTCGCCAGAACCGGCGGCAGCAACCGGCTCCGGGGTCTGCCCGGCCGCAGAATTCGGGAACTCTAATGTATGGTTCCCGAATTCGTCAACAGAACCGGCGGCAGCAAGCGGGACCGGGCCCTGCCCGGCCGCAGACTTCGGCCGCTCTGATTTATGGCGGCCGATAGTCGTCGCCAGAACCGGCGGCAGCAACCGGCTCCGGGCCCTGCCCGGCGGCAGCAAGTGGAACCGGGCCCTGCCCGGCCTTGGAAAGGAGTTACGTCATGCGCTTTGTAAAAATGCACGGCCTGGGCAACGACTACGTGTACATGGACAGCTTCACGCAGCCGCCGGTCTCGGAGCCTGAAAAGCTGTCCGTCGAGCTCTCGCGGCCGCATACCGGAATCGGCTCGGACGGCCTGATCCTGATTGAGCCCTGCGAGGGGGCGGACGCGCGCATGCGCATCTTCAACGCGGACGGCAGCGAGGCGCAGATCTGCGGCAACGGCCTGCGGTGCGTGTGCAAATACCTGTACGACTTCGGCCTGCGCAGGAAGGAGCGCCTGCGCGTCATGACCGGCGCGGGCCTGCGCGAGGCGGCGCTGACCGTCCAGGGCGGCAAAGTGCGCCTGGTCACGGTCGACATGGGCGCGCCCGAGGTGCTGGATCGCGAAAAACGGGTGGCGGTGGACGGCGAAAACGTCCCCTTCTGCTGCGTCTCGATGGGCAATCCGCACGCCGTGACCTTCTCACACTTCGTGACCGGCGAGGAACTGTCCAGGCAGGGCAGTCAGGTCGAGCGCGCCCCGCAGTTCCCCGAGCGCACCAACGTCGAGTTCTGTCGCGTGGACGAGGACGGCGTGCACGTCAGCGTCTGGGAGCGCGGCAGCGGAGCCACCCTCGCCTGCGGCAGCGGCGCCTGCGCGTCTCTCGCGGCGGCGGTCGTGCTGGGCAAAAGTCCGCGCAAAAATCGCGTCATTCTCCCCGGCGGCGCGCTCACCGTCGAGTGGCGCGAGGCCGACGGGCATATCTATATGACGGGCCCCGCCACGACCGTCTTCACCGGAGAACTGGAGGAAGGCTGAACTTCCGCCCGTACCCCTCAGTCTCCTTCGGAGACAGCGCCCCTTTCAGGTGAGCCCAGACTGTCAAAAAACCCCGGAGAGCTCGAGAGGGCCGTAGCCCTTTCGAACTTTCAATCGTGCCCAGCGGCGTGTACGGTGGGCACGGGACGCTTTTTGCGCCGGAAAATCCCATTTTCCAGAGAAAAAAGCGTTTCCTTGCAGTTTTTGCGCCCGGAAATCTCTTAGATTTCAGCAAAAACTGGTGAGGGTGGCAGTGGCGGGGGAGCTTGCTTCCCCGTCCACCAGCTTGTCAAAACCTTTTTTGACAAGCTGAGCTCCCCTTTCAGGTGAGCCTTGACGCGTCCAACCGTGCCTCCCCTGAAAGGGAGGTGTTCGCGCCGCGGGCGGTGGGGTACAGGCTCAGCCTGCCCGAGTCGGCAATGCCGACCAGTGATTTCCAGAAAATTTCTGGAAATCCACAGACTTCGGCCGCTCTAATTTATGGCGGCCGATAGTCGTCGATAGAATGCGCGGCAGCAGGTGGAACCGGGCACTGCCCGGCGGCAGCGCCGACATGAGTTTTTCGGGGAATTCCGGAAAACCGAAGACTTCGGCCGCTCTAATTTATGGCGGCCGACAGTCGTCGTTAGACCCGGCGGCAGCAAGTGGCCGTCGGCCCTGCCGACCGGTGCGTAAAGAGTGCGGCAGGGGTATTCCATTTTGGCGCGAAGTGCGGTATAATATATCCTTGGAGGATAAGACAATGATCTTTGAATATGGAAAGACCAGGATATATTACGAGACGCACGGCGAAGCGGGGGAGTATCTGCTGCTGCTGCACGGCTGGGGCGGCAAGTGCGAGAGCTGGCTGCCGGTCATCCGCGACTTTTCGGGCGCGCACCGCATACTCGTCGTGGACTTCCCGGGGCACGGCCGCTCGAGCGAGCCGGATACCCCCTGGGACGTGACCGACTACATGCGCTCGACGCTTGCGCTGCTGGACGCGCTGGGAATCCAAAAAACCGACGTCATGGCGCACTCCTTCGGCGGCCGTGTGGCGCTGCTTCTGGCCTCGACCTGCCCCGAGCGGGTGGGCAAAATGGTGCTGACTGGCTGCGCGGGCCTGCTTCCCAGGCAAGACGGCAGGCTGAGCACCCGCACCCGCCGCTATAAGCGCCTGAAGGCTTGGGTAAACAGCCCCTTTGCCCGCAAACTGCTGGGTGAGGAGCGGGTCGCCTCGCTTCAGGAATCGCTCGTCCAGCGCTACGGTTCGCCCGACTACCGCGCGCTGACCCCCTCGATGCGCCAGACCTTCAACAAGGTCATCTCGCAGGATCTGGAGCCTGTGCTGCCCAAGATTCAGGCTCCCACGCTGCTTCTCTGGGGCGAAAACGACACCGCCACCCCGCTGTGGATGGGCCAGGTCATGGAAAAAAAGATACCGGACGCGGGACTCGTGGTCCTGAAGAGCGGCGACCACTTCGCCTACCTGCACCAGTACCCCGATTTCAAGGTGATTTCCCAGCGCTTTCTGGGTTAACGGAGGGATTGCATGGACTTATTCATCGCCGTCGTGGTGGCGCTGGTGTGCGCCTACGAGGCTCGGTTTTACCTGCACATGCTGCAGCTGGAAAGCTATCAGCTGGACGGCTACCTGCGCTATCTCAAGCGCAACGGCGGCCGCATGGCGGACAGCACGATCGTCATCGGCGCGGGCGCGCTGATCCTGCATTACCTGCTGTCGCTGCTGGGCTGGCTGATTTTCAAGAAGGCCGACCTGTTCGTGGGCAGGCTGATCACGCTCGCCGCCTTCGCCGCGCTGGCCTGGGCGCTCGATCAGCGGCTGCATAAGCAGAAGCAGAAAAAGCCCATGGCCTTCACCCCGCGCATGAAGCGGCTGTACGCCTGCCTGGCGGTCATCTGCCTGGCCGGCTCGCTCATACTGTGGGCGCTGGGCGTGCCGCCCTATCCGCTGTTTATCGCGGTGCCCTACCTGGCGCTGGCGGCGGGCTACCTGATGCAGCCGGTCGAAAACCGCATCAACGAGGGCTTCAAGAAGCAGGCGCGCGCCATCTTGAAGCAGCGCGACGACCTGATTAAAATCGGCATCACTGGCAGCTACGGCAAGACCTCGACCAAGTTCATACTGGCCGCGATCCTGTCTGAAAGGTTCCGCGTCCTGGCCACGCCCGCCAGCTTCAACACGCCGATGGGCCTGACCCGCGTCATCCGCGAGCAGTTGGATAACACGCATCAGATTTTCCTGGCCGAGATGGGCGCGCGCCACGTGGGCGACATCAGGGAGCTGGTCGATCTGGTGCACCCGACGATCGGCCTGATAACCAGCGTCGGCCCGCAGCACCTTGAAACCTTCCACGACATCGAAATCGTCGCGAATACTAAGTTCGAGCTCATCGAGGGCGTGACCGAGGCAAACGGCATGGCCTTCTTCTCGATGGACAACGGCTGGGTGAGCAAGCTCTACGACCGGGCAACCTGCAAAAAGTTCGCCGCCGGGCTTCAGGGCACAAACCTCGACATGCGCGCCGACGACATCACGGTCGGCCCCTCCGGCTCGCAGTTTATCCTGCGAAACGCCTTTGGCGAGACGGTCAAGTGCACGACGCGCCTGCTGGGGCGGCATAACATTCAGAACATCGTCCTCGCGGCCTGCTGCGCCGAAAAGCTGGGCATGAGCATGCCTGAAATCGCGCGCGGCATCGCCCGCATCAAGCCGGTCGAGCACCGGCTGCAGCTCATCCCCTCCTCGAACGGCACCACCATCATCGACGACGCCTTCAACTCCAACCCATCCGGCGCAAAGGCCGCCATGGAGGTGCTCGCGGGCTTCCCGGGCAGGCACATCGTCATCACCCCCGGCATGGTCGAGCAGGGCGAGGGCGAGGCCGAAATCAACCGCGAATTCGGCCGGCAGATGGCCGCGGCGGCAAACGTCGCCATCCTGGTGGGCAAAAAGCGCAGCGAGCCCATTCGCGCCGGTCTGATCGAGGCCGGCATGCGCGAGGACAGCATCCATGTGGCCGCCTCCCTGGAGGAGGCGACGGGCATACTGGCCAGGGTCAGCGCGCCGGGCGACGTGGTGCTGTTTGAAAACGATCTTCCGGACAACTATAACGAACTGTAAGCCGCGGCAGGCGACAGGATAGGAGGTCTTCCCATGATCAATCTGGCAGTGGTATTCGGCAGCAAAACCTGCGAGCACGACGTGTCGATCGTGTCCGGTCTTCAGGCGGTCACTGCGGCGGAAAAGGGCAATTATCACGTGGTGCCGCTCTACATCGCGCGGGACGGCAACTGGTATATCGGCGAGAAGCTCAAGGACGTGCGCTTCTACGAGCACTTTGACCCCGCCCAGGTGACGCGCGTGCAGCCGGTCGCCGAAAAGGGCAAGCTGCAGCTGACCGAGTATCAGGACGCGGAAAAGCTGCTGGTCTTCAAAAAGGCGCACCACGTGTTGGAGAGCATCGACGTGGTGATGCCCGTGATGCACGGCATGAACGGCGAGGACGGCACGCTGCAGGGCCTGCTCGAGCTGTGGAACGTGCCCTACACCAGCGCGGGCGTGCTGGGCTGCGCGGTCGGCATGGATAAGATCGCGATGAAGATGCTGTTCCGCGGCTGCGGCTTCCCCGTGCTGGAGGATACATGGATCGACCGCGTGGACTGGGCCAACGACCGCGACGCGGTGATCGCCCGCTGCGAGGAAAAGCTGCCCTACCCGATGTTCGTCAAGCCCGCCAACCTGGGCTCCTCGATCGGCATCAGCCGCGCCAACGACCGCGAGGGCCTGATCCGCGCCATCGACATCGCCGTCAACTACGACCGCCGCGTGCTGATCGAGAGAGGCGTGAAGGACATTCAGGAGGTCAACTGCTCCGCCCTGGGCTACGGCGCCGAGGTGCTGGTCTCCGAGACCGAAATGCCCCTGCGCTGGGACGACGCGGAGCTGCTGGACTTCAACAAGAAGTACCTCTCCGGCAGCAAGGGCACAAAGGGCATGCAGTCGCTGCAGCGCCGCATCCCCGCCCCCATCAAGCCCGAGCAGATGAAGATGGTGCTCCAGCTCACCGAGGACGTCTTCCGCGCGCTGGACATGAAGGGCGTCTGCCGCATCGACTACATCATCGACCAGGCAGATGACAAGGTCTACGTGGGCGAGATCAACTGCATCCCCGGCTCGCTGGCCTTCTACCTCTGGGAGCCCAAGGGCCTCTCTTTCACCCAGCTGGTCGACAAGATGGTCGAGTACGCCCTGCGCGCGCACGCCGACAAGAACCAGAGCACCTTCACCTTCGATTCCAGCATCCTGCAGAACATCGGACGCGGCGTCAAGGGCGCGAAGGGCTGACACAATCAAAAACGCCCCGGTTGTCTTTTCAGGCAGCCGGGACGTATCTTTACACCGAAGAAAATTTCTATCTGCCAGTTGACAGCGCTTTTCCCCGGTGTTATAATGTCCTCAGGAAGGGATGACGCTGTCCGGAGGCTTCTCCCCTCTGAATTAGGGTTGAGCCGCCACTCAGTTAGCGCTGGATGGCGGCATTGCTTTTATTTCTTCTTATTATTGAGACCGCGACCAAACTGGATCGCTTTCAATACAAGAGATGCAATCATAATGACCACAGAGACAATCTCGAAGTCAGTCATGATCTCACCTCCTTTGCCTTGGTATGCATCAGAGGTGAAAAGCCAAGCGCCATCTATTTCCTTCCGTTGGGAAGTCAGAGACTTCGCCTGTGATTATAGCATGTGAATCTGAAAATGTCAATAAACAATCCCGGCCGCCGATGAGAGCAGCCGGGACGTATCCTTACACCGAAGAAAAATTCTCTCTGCCAGTTGACAGCGCTTTTCCCCGGTGTTATAATGTCCTCAGGAAGGGATGACGCTTTTGGTGAGGCTTCTTCCCCTCTATAGAGTGGGAGCCGCCAACCTGTTTGCGCTCGATGGCGGCTTAGTTTTTAGCCTTTGTGGTTCATCTGATGAATAGTGAAGCACAAAGTGATCATCATGAGAACAATCACGAGCAGCTCGTAATCGGTCATAGCGATCACCTCCTTGGTAAAGGAGGGGGCAAAGCCAAGCGCCATCTATTTCCTTCCGTTGGGAAGTCAGAGACTTCGCCTGTGATTATAGCATGTGAATATGAAAATGTCAATAAACAATCCCGACCGCCGATGAGAGCTGCCGGGACGCTTTATTTTGACCCACTGCGGGCCGAAAACGCGGCGATTTTGTCCTCCTGGAAGCGGCGCCATGCGACATGGCCCGGTTTTTGACCGTCAGATGAACCACGCCGCGATCAGTCCGGCAGCGATCAGCAGCACGCCGGTCAGTTGAATGCCGTACAGCGCGAAGGCGGTCGGTTCGCCGCCCTCAACCTCCAGAAAATGGGTCAGCTCCCAGTTGCGCTCCGGGAAGCACAGCGCCAGCAGTCCCAAAACCACCACGATCAGCGAGACCGGCAGCGCAACGAGCAGGCGCGCAAGCGGCGTCCTGTTCTCGTACAGCCGAACCATGTGGTCGACCAGGCGGTACTCGGCGGAATGCGGCGCGTCGGGATCGGAAAGCTCCCGGTCGGCGAGCACCGTGCCGTCAGGGAACAGGCAGCTGCGCTGGGCGTTCGCGTTCGAAATGAAGTGCTCAATCCGCTCGCCGCGATAGGTCAGGATCTGCGGGCCGCCGTCCAGCCCCAGCTCGCGCGAACCGGTCAGCACCGCCTCATTTCCCGCACGATCTGTGGCAACTGCCTCGGTTTTGTTCAGGCGAGTCAGCGTGAAGCGCGTGTCCATTGCCGAAAAGTGCGTGCGGGTATACCAGCTCAGGCCGCACAGCGCGAGCGTCAGCGCCAGGCACAGCACGATTCCCCGGCGAAAGGCAGCGGTTTCGTGGTCGAGAATCCAGCGGAACATATGAATAAATCCTCCCCCAAAAACGGCCGCGAGACCGAGCCGTTGAATATCGATCTCGCGGCCTGATTAGCTGACTTCAACGATTAACTGGGATCAGACATCGCCGTGCATCCAGTAGCCGTACAGGTCCATGTTCGTCTGCCAAGTGTTGATTCCATCATTCAGAACGCTTGTCGTGGTATACTTATCGAACAGGCTTTGATATTCCGCGTACCATCCGTAAGGAGAAGAATCGGATGCTTTTCCGACTGAAAAATAGTCGGTGCCGTATTCGGTGTATACGCTGACGTCCCGCTTGTAATTTGTTCTGTCATACATCCATGCTTGCCGCATAACACTGGCTTTGGCACGGATACCTCGGGTAAAATTACAGCTTTCGACAAGCTTCGTAATGGAAGATGCCAGACCAAGGATAGCCAGCAGATTTCTTGGATTAATATATACCTTAGCTGCGGCAACTACGACAGACATGCCTGCAGAGAGCAGACTAGTGGATTGTTTTACTTGCGAATAAGAGTTCCGTGTATCTTTACAAGTAATCTTTGTGGAAACAACTGGTTCGGGCTTGGCATTAAATGTTTTCGATGCAACGGCTTTTTTGCTCATGGTCGGGAATTGCCTAGCCAAACCATCCAATCCGATGTTCTTAGCCTTAGTCGCTGCAAAAGTGGAAACCGTCGAGAAAGGGTTGATCAGAATAGCTCCATTCTCTTCAGTCACATTGACATTGGACAAGCCAGCCTTCGCAAACTCACGCTGAAGCTCTGCGGCGGTGGCGAAGGGATTCTCACGGAGAATTTGGTCAATCGTGTTCTCAACCTTCACAGAAACGGTCTGTTCGCGCGTTTGGAAGTCTTGATCTGTATAAACCTTGGTTTCGACCAGTTCTTCGCCCTCATAGCGCGCATAGTGAACATTGCCGGAAGCATCGCAATAGGCATATTCGGTTCCGTTTGACTTGTCCTCAAATGAATAAACAATATCCTGACCGATTTGCAAGGTCTTATACATGCCTACGCTTCCCGCTCGCGACATATCTAACACTTCTGCACGTTTTATGCTAGAGAGGGTGTAACGCAATGTCGCTTCTTTAGCAGTGGTTGCTCCGTTTACAGCGTAGTTCACCGGACAGAAGTAAACGGACATTATAAAAGCTAACACAAAAGCAAAAAATCTCTTTTTCATGATTAACCTCCCAATAATCTCCATTACTTTCCTTCAGATTCGGTTAGTATCGCCGCGTCAGATTGGAGATTTCAGACGCATATCTGCTCCCTCCCTTCAAGCAATCCTATGCGCGGATATCAAAACTGTTTCGAAAGAATCGTTATCATTTTCACAATCAAATCATACCACAAATCCTAATAAATGTCAATAGAGGTTCAAAAAAGCTGATGCGTGAAAGAAGACTGAAAAAACCCGAACGTTCGACACATTCTCGCCGCAAAATAACACGAATTTAGCCTGCCCCGCAAAGCCGAATCAATACGACTGTGTTAGTATTTCTACATGTTTTTATGCGGATCACCGCGCGCAGGCGCGTAACGACGAGATGGAGGAATGTGGAGTGAACCAGGTGAACGCCATCGAGCTGAGGAATCTCTCCAAGCGTTTTGGCAAGGTCGTGGCGAACGACCGGATCAACCTGTCGGTGCGCCATGGCGAGATCATGGCCATACTGGGCGAAAACGGCAGCGGCAAAACCACGCTGATGAACATGATCTCCGGCATCTACTATCCGGACGAGGGCGAGATCTATGTAAACGGCGATCCGGTGACCATCCGCTCGCCCAAGGACGCCTTCCCGCTGGGCATCGGCATGATTCATCAGCACTTCAAGCTGGTCGACGTGCTGACGGCGGCGGAGAACATCGTGCTGGGCCTGCCCGGCTCGACCAGGCTCAGCATTCGCGACGTGGTGACGAGGATCAACAAGCTGACCCACGACTACGGCTTCGATCTGGATCCCTTCAAGAAAATCTATGAGATGTCGGTCTCCGAGAAGCAGACGGTGGAGATCCTGAAGGTGCTTTACCGCGGGGCGAGCATCCTGATACTGGACGAGCCGACGGCCGTGCTGACCCCGCAGGAGACGCAGAAGCTGTTCGACGTGCTGCGCAACATGCGCGCGGCGGGCAAGGCGGTCATCATCATCACGCACAAGCTCAACGAGGTGCTGGAGCTGTCCGACCGGGTGGCGGTGCTGCGCAAGGGCCAGTACATCGGCACGGTCGAGACGAAGGACGCGACCGTCACCTCGCTGACCGAGATGATGGTGGGCAAGCGGGTCGAGCTGAACATTGACCGCAGCGAGCCGGAAAACCTTCAGCTTCGCCTTCACATGAAGGACGTGACCTGCGTCAATCCCGAGGGCGTGATTACCCTGAACCACGCCACCTTCGACGCGTACGGCGGCGAGATCCTGGGCATCGCGGGCGTAGCGGGCAGCGGCCAGAAGGAGCTGCTGGAGTCGATCGCCGGATTGACCCCCACCGAGTCGGGCGAAATCGAGTACTTCCCGCCCGAGCACAAGGGCATGGACATCACCAAGCTCAGCGCGGTTGAGATCAGCCGGCTGGGCATCAAGCTGTCCTTCGTGCCGGAGGACCGCCTGGGCATGGGTCTGGTCGGGCCGATGGACATGGTGGACAACATGATGATCCGCTCCTATCGGAAGGGCAGTTCCTTCTGGGCCGACCGCAAGAATCCCCGCACGCTGGCCGAGCGCATCATCAAGGAGCTCGAGGTGAGCACGCCGGGCGTCTCCACGCCGGTGGGCAAGCTGTCGGGCGGTAACGTGCAGAAGGTGCTGGTGGGCCGCGAAATCGCCTCCAGCCCGATCGTGCTGATGGTGGCCTACCCGGTGCGCGGACTGGACATCAACTCCTCCTACACGATCTACAACCTGCTCAACGAGCAGAAGAAGCGCGGCGTGTCCGTGCTGTGCGTGGGCGAGGATCTGGACGTGCTGCTGGCGCTGTGCGATCGGATACTGGTGCTGTGCGACGGCAAGGTCAGCGGCATCGTGGACGCGAGAACCGCCACCAAGGAGCAGATCGGCCTGATGATGACCCACAGTGAGAAGGGAGGACGCGCCTGATGTCCGTTTCCAGTCATGCAAAGCCCCATGAACCGCTGATGCACATTTCCAAGCGGGATCACATTTCCCCTGTCCATGCCTGGCTGATTCGCCTGGCGGCCGTCGTGCTGGCGCTGTTTGTCTGCGCGGCGGTGATTTACGGGTTGACCGGCCTGAACCCGGCCGAGGTCTACGCGGGCATTATCGACGGCGCGGTGGGCACGAACCGCCGCCTGTGGGTGACCATCCGCGACGCGCTTGTGCTGCTGTGCATTGCGGTCGCGCTGACGCCCGCCTTCAAGATGCGCTTCTGGAACATCGGCGCGGAGGGCCAGGTGCTCATCGGCGGCGTGGCCAGCATGCTGCTGATGGTCAACTGCTCGAGCCTGCCCAACGGGGTGCTGCTGCCGCTGATGCTGCTCGCGGCGCTGGCGGCGGGCGCGCTGTGGGGCCTGATTCCGGCCTTTTTCAAGGCAAACTGGAACACCAACGAGACGCTTTTCACCCTGATGATGAACTACATTGCCATGCAGGTGGTCACGTTCTGCGTGGTCTTCTGGGAAAACCCCGCCGGCTCCAACTCGGTGGGCATCGTCAACGCCTCGACGAAGGCCGGCTGGCTGCCCGCGCTGTTCGGGCTGAACTACGGCTGGAACCTGGTGCTGGTGCTGTCGCTGACGGTGCTGGTGTACGTATACCTGCGCTACAGCAAGCAGGGCTATGAAATCGCCTATGTTGGCCAGAGTGAGAACACCGCGCGCTACGCGGGCATCTCGGTCAAGAAGGTCATCCTGCGCACGATGGCCATTTCCGGCGCGATGTGCGGCCTGGCGGGCTTCATGCTGGTTTCCGGCGCGAGCCACACCATCTCCACCAGCACGGCGGGCGGCCGGGGCTTCACGGCGATCATCGTGGCCTGGCTGTCCAAGCTCAACACCTTCACCATGGCCTTTGTGTCCTTCTTCCTGGTGTTCCTGCAGAAGGGCGCCAGCCAGATCGCCACGCAGTTCAACCTGAACGAAAACGCATCGGAAATCATCACCGGCATTATCCTGTTCTTCATCCTGGGCTGCGAGTTCTTCATTAATTACAGGGTGAACTTCCGCGGCAAGAGAAAGGCGGATTGAGCATGAATACGATCATTATCCTGATTCAGAAGGCGATCGGCCAGGGCGTGTGCATGACCTTCGGCGCGAACGGCGAGATCCTGACCGAGAAGAGTGGCAACCTGAACCTGGGTGTGCCGGGCATGATGTACATGGGCGGCATTGCGGGCCTGGCCGGCGCGTACCTGTATGAAAACGCGGTCGCCAATCCGGTGCCGATTGTGGGCATGATGATTTCCTTCCTGTGCGCGATGCTGTTTGCCGCGCTGGGCGGACTGATTTACAGCGTGCTGACCATCACCCTGCGTGCCAATCAGAACGTGACCGGCCTGGCGCTGACCACCTTCGGCGTGGGCGTGGGCAACTTCTTCGGCGGCTCGCTGTCCAAGATGAGCGGCGGCGTGGGCCAGATTTCGGTCAAGGTGACGGCCAGCGCCTATCGCGCCACCATCCCGGTGCTCTCCGAGCTGCCGGTGGTCGGGCCGATCTTCTTCAGCTACGGCTTTCTGACATATTTCTGCGTGCTGATCGCCATTGTGATGAGCTGGTTCCTGAACCGCACGCGGCAGGGCCTGAACCTGCGTGCCGTGGGTGAGAGTCCGGCAACGGCCGACGCGGCGGGCATTAACGTGAACCTGTACAAGTATCTGGCCACCTGCATCGGCGGCGCAATCGCGGGCCTGGGCGGGCTGTACTTCGTGATGGAGTATACCGGCGGCACCTGGGCGAACAACGGTTTCGGCGACCGAGGCTGGCTGGCCGTCGCGCTGGTCATCTTTGCCCGCTGGAAGCCGCTGCACGCCGTGTGGGGCGCGGTGCTCTTCGGCGCGCTGTACATCCTGTACCTGTACATTCCGGGCCTTGAGCGCAGCACGCAGGAGATTTTTAAGATGCTGCCCTACCTGGTGACGGTGCTGGTGCTGGTGCTCATCAGCCTGCGCAAGAAGAAGGAGGACCAGCCCCCCGAGAGCCTCGGCCTGGCCTATTTCCGAGAAGAACGCTAGTCGGCAGGGCCGACGGCCGGTTGCTGCCGCGGGTCGGCAGGGCCGACAGCCACTTGCTGCCGCCGGATAGAACACGAATTCGGGAACCATAAATTGGAGTTCCCGAATTCTGCGATCTCCCAGAGATTCTCTGGGAGATTTCTATCGGCATTGCCTCCGCGAATCGGGTTCGCAGCCCCCTGCTAGCGCCGGCCAAACGCATCCTTCGGCCATAAATCAGAGCCTCAGGATGCTTCGTTTTCGCAAATGCGCAAGAAAGTGCCCCACAAGAAGTTACGAGATAGACTACCCGGCAGGCTGAGTCTGCACCCACCTGCTGCCGCCGGTCGGCAGGGCCGACGGCCACTTGCTGCCGCCGGATAGAACACGAATTCGGGAACCATAAATTGGAGTTCCCGAATTCTTCGAATCCGCAAGAGTCTCTTGCGGATTGCTGGTCGGCATTGCCGACTCGAGCTGACTGGGGGAGGCTCCGCTGTCGCTTCGCGCTCCCCCAGACCCCCACCGGGCAGTGCCCGGTTCCACTTGCTGCCGCGGGTTCTATCGACGAATTCGGGAACCATACATTCGAGTTCCCGAATTCTGCGGTTTTCCGGGATTCCCCGAAAAACTCGTGTCGGCGCTGCCTCCGCTTGTCAGTCTTCCGATCGCAAGGCGAGTGGAAAAACGAAGAAAGCACGGCGGACTCCAACGGAGCCGTGGGCAGGGCGCGCAAAAACCGCCCGCGGCGCGGAGCCATCGGGCGGCTGGGGAGAAGGCGTGGTTCAGGACATCGTGGTGACGTTGCGGGCGATCGAGTCGATCTCCTGCTCCAGGTCGGACGCGGGCGTGCCGGACTGGATCTTGCTTGCAAGCTCCTCGATCTTCTTCACATCCTCCTTGTCGGAGGTGACGGCCACCTTCTCGATGGAGGCGTCGGCGGACTGCACCTGCGCGGCCACCATGTCGTGGATGCGCTGGGTCAGCTCGCCCGCGTAGGAGCCGGTGAAGGTCACGCCCACCAGCGCGGTCTTGCCGGTCACGACGACGGTGCTCTTCTGGATCTCGCTGAGCTGATTGATCTTGTCCTGCACGTCCCTGGCGTTGTTCGTCCAGTCATAGGGCGCTGCAGAAGCGGCCGGGTTCTGGGTTTCCGTTCCCCCGGTCGTGCCGGGCATGGCAGAGTTCTGCGGCGTGCCAGGAGTGGGCGTTGCGCCCAGGGTGCGGCCGCCCGAGTTCATGCAGCCGGTCAGCAGCGCGCCCGCCAGCAGGCACGCCAGCGCGAAAACGAGTACTTTGGACATGTTTTTCATGATTGAATCCCTCCTTGTGCCCTTAGTGTGCGCAGGGTGGGACATTTTAATCACGAAAAAAACAGGATTGCGATCGAAAAGGCGCAGATCTGCCGGTCGCCGCGCGGGAAGGGCGGCTTTGCGACCTTCCGATAAGCGTGTTCAGGCATTTGCGCGCGAGCATACGGCTTCATTTTTGGGGATTGCCCTTTTCACCGGTGCCTCATATGCTCGCGGGCGAATGGGTGGCCTTTTTCGAGGTGCTGCCCTCTTCTCGCAGGTGCTTTTCGTGAGGGGTATGGGGAGAGGCTTTTCTCAGAAAAGTCGTCGCCCCAACGTCTCCTCCTTCAGAAGGAGACAGGTGTTTGCGGGGACGAAGAGAGGACTGCCCGCCTGGAACGTGCCGCCCTCGACGAGGTCGACATAGCGTCCCTCGGCCAGGCCGGCAAGGCGCGCGGTCACGTCCCGGCCGGTCATGTTGACGACGGCGAGCAGGTGCTCGTCCGCGCTGCGCCAGTCGATGCAGATCAGCGCATCGCTGTCGGCGTGCACGGCCTCGAAGCTGCACTCGCCCTCGCGGAAGATGCGCTCGCGGCGGCGCAGGGCGACGAGGCGGCGGTAGTAGTCGGGGTCGAGCTTCTCATTTCCGGCATAGGCCATGTACGCGCCCTCCTGGAACAGCGCCAGCGCCAGCAGCGACCGGGCGAAGGCGGGGGAGAAGCGCTCATAGGCGTACAGGCCGGTCTCGTTGGTGCCGTCGTTCCAGCTGTCGTGATTGTCCAGCCAGTTGACGTAGAGCGAGGCGATCGGATTGACGCGCTTGCGCACGGCGTAGAATTCCTGCAGCTGCGCGGCGGTCAGGCTACCCTCGAACAGGCGGGGCCAGAAGCCGAAGGTGGAGTAGGTGTAGCTCACGTCCAGCGCGCTGCGCATGGAGATGAACTCCGGCTCGGTCAGCCAGATCAGGTCGCGCTTAAAGGGATCGACGACTGCGCGGGCGCGCCTGAAGCCCTCGATCACGCCCAGCAGGTAGGACTTATCGGCGCGATAGGGCAGGTTTTCGGCAAAGTTGGCGGCGTTGACCCAGTTGGGCGCGTCGAAGCGGAAGCCGTCCACGTCCAGGTCGCGCACGTAGTGAATCAGCGCCTGGCACAGCCAGTCCTGCAGCCCCCGGTTCGCCCAGTCGAACGACCAAGTGTACACGCGGAAGATTTCGCCGTCGTCCTGCCGGATGAACCAGTCGGGATGCTCCGTTCGCAGGGGGCAGACCTCGTATTCGCACTTTTTGACCCACTCGGGGTAGTAGTAGCGGCGGCTCTTGTAGGTCTTTTCGTTCCAGCGGGAGATCTCCTTATCGATCACGCCGTGCAGCAGCACGTCGAGTATGACCTTCATGCCCAGGGCGTGCGCGCGCTCGACGAAGGGCTTCAGGTCCGCGCCCAGGCTGTGCTGCATCTCGGGGCGCTGCAGGTCATAGACTGTATATCCCGGGAAGGGAAAGGAGGGCATGAGCTGGACGCAGTTATAGCCCACGTCGCGCAGGCGGGGCAGGTCGCGCGTCAGGTCGGCCAGCGTGTCGTAGACCTGGTGGCACTTGTCCTCGCGGAAGCGCACGACGCCGATCTCGGTCTCGTAGATGACCAGATCCCTGAGCGTCTCGCGGGCGGTCGAGGGGTTGACCCTGTGGCCGATCGACTCATAAAAGCGGCCGATGCGGCTGACCTCGTCCCTCCAGTCGCCGCCTGTCAGGTTCAGGCATTGGCCGCCGAAGGTCAGCGTGTCGCCCGGATTCAGGCGGGCGCAGACCGGGGCGCACTGGCGAACCGAAAAGCCGCCGTTTGCCGCGGCCAGGTCGATCAGGCTGCGCTCGCGGTCGATCAGCAGGTTGTAGACGCTCAGCACGCGCGTCTCGTCGTGCGCGACGAGCACGTCCACGCCGCCGCGCAGGGTCGCGCCCTCGTGGCTGAGGTCATAGCCGTTTTCGCAGACAGAAGGCGCGACGCCCCGCCTCAGGTCGTTTTCGCCCGGAATGACGCTGCCCGGATACTCGGCGAAGGAAAGCCCCGAAAAGGCGGGGATGTAATAGACCGCGCCGCGCACAAACTCGGTCTTTTCGCCGCGATACGCCGCCTCGAACCGACGGATGAGCAGACCCTCGTCGGTCAGGGAGTAGATCCTGTCAAGCAGGAAGTCGCCTTCCTCGCCGCGCAGGATCAGCTCGACCGCGTCCTGAGTCTCACGCAGGGCGTGACTGAGCAGGCGCACGTTCGCGCCCAGGGTGTGCGTGCCGGTGAAGACCTGGCTGGCCCAGTGGACGTTCAGCCCCTCGTGCAGCGAGGAGCCGCTTTTGCCGCCCAGGCGCAGCACGCAGTCGGGAAGGCCGCTCTCCGCCATCGTCAGCTGCCCGCTCTCAAGGCCCAGCCAGCGGCCGGTTTTCGCGTCGAAGCGCAGTGCAAACTGCCCGTTGCCAAACAACAGCTCGTTTTCACATTCGCGCAGGGTAACATCCCTTCTCATGAGGTTCCCTCCTTAAAAAACGTCGGATTGGTGAGTTCAGTTTAGCACAGGCGCGCGGAAAATAAAAGGGACAAAACGCACGGCGAGGAGTATAAATCGAACAGAAAATCCGCTGAAATGAACGTGTTAACGAAATAACACGGCAGTGCGAAATAGAAAGATAATAATAAAACAACTCTTAACCTCGTTATGCGTATTGATTGTGCAATAGGATGGTATAATAAGCTGATTTTGAAAGAGGGGTTCCCGGATTTCGGAAGGAGAAAGGACATGGCGACGGAAAAGGACCTGAAGAAGCTCAGCCGGATGGAGCTGGTGGATATATTGTGTCGGCAGCGCGAGATGATCGACGAGCTCGGCGAGCAGAACCGCCAGCTGGAGGCGCGCGCCCGGGACGCGGAAAAGCGCTGCGTCCAGTATGAAAACCGTCAGCGGGAGGAAGCCGGGCGCCGGGAGGACGACGACGATCTGCGCGCGCAGATGCGCCGGGTGCTTGAGCGGATCGACTGCATGAGCGGCGCGATCGCCCATTGCGGCGAGGCCGATCGGCGGATTGAGGCCGCGAAGGTGCAGGCCGGCGAGATTCTCGCCCGGGCACAGGAGCAGGCGAAGAGCCGCCTGGACGAGGCGGACGCGGAAATCGCGCGGCGCAGGGAGGAATTTACCCGGCAGTGCGAAGAGCTGGTGCGCGGGCACGAGGCGCTGCGCCGGATGATGGAGCACTGACAAGGAGACGGCGAGCATGCGAAAGGAAGTAGAACTGCCCAGCCTGGAGGCGCTTCAGGCGGAAAAGAAGCGGCTTGAATATAAGAAAAGGTACCGAAGGGCGCTGCTGAGCACGGTGGGCGTGCTAGCGGTGGTGGCGGCGATCGCCGTGCTGCTGAGTACGATCTACATGCCCGTTTTCCGCATCACCGGCACGAGCATGGAGCCTAACCTGAACGACGGCGACATCATCGTGGCGGTGAAGACGAAAAGCTTCTCGCGCGGGCAGGTATGCGGGTTTTACTTCAACAACAAGCTGCTGCTCAAGCGCGTGGTGGCCACGGCGGGCATGTGGGTGGATATCGACGAGGACGGCTACGTCTACGTGGACGGGGAAAAGCTCGACGAGCCCTACGTCACCGACCGCAGCCGGGGGATTACCGACCTGACCTACCCCGTGCAGGTGCCGGACGGCTGCGTGTTCGTGCTGGGCGATCATCGATCGACCTCGGTGGACAGCCGAAGCTCGGTCGTGGGCTTCATAAAGGAAGAGGAGACAGTCGGTCAAATCGTGCTGCGCATCTGGCCGCTGCGGCAGATGGGACGGATACAATAGCGAAAAGAAGGGGGAAAAACGTTGAGGCGGGATACGAATCTGAAGCGATATATCGACGAATGCGTCCGCCGCCGGGCGCGCCGCGTCAGGCGGTATGCGCTGCTGGGCGTACTCTGCGCGCTCGTTGCGCTGGGCGTGACGGGCAGGCTGATGAAGCCGGCGATCACCGCGACCGCGCAGCCCGAGTGCGGGCGCGAGGAGCATGTGCACGGCCAGGCCTGCTATGAGCGGACGCTGACGTGCGGTCTTGACGAGGGCGAGGGACACGCGCACGCAGAGGCGTGCTTCGCGTCGGTGCTTTCCTGCGGGAAGCAGGAGCATACGCACGACGATCGCTGCTACCCCTCGGAGCTGCCCGAGCAGACGCTCGTTCCCGAGGCGACCGCCGAGCCGGAGGCAGCGCCCGAGACGGCAGAGCCGGATGTGACCGCCGAGCCGGACGCGACCGCCGAGCCCGAGACGACGCTTGAGCCGGAGGCGACCGCTGCGCCCGAGACGACGCTTGAGCCGGATGCGACCGCCGAGCCGGAGACGACGCTCGAGCCGGACGCGACCGCCGAGCCGGAGACCACGCTCGAGCCGGATGCGACCGCCGGGCCGGAGGACGGGCAGGTATCGCTCGACCCGCTGGACGGGCCGGTGACGCTGCGCGCGGGTGAAGAAGGCGTGTGGGAGGCGCATGCGGCGTGTGCCGAGCGCCTGACATATGAAGTGACGAACGAGCAGGGCGAGACGATTGCCCAGGGCGATGTGTCCGAGGGCACGGTGCGCCTGGCGATTGACAGGAGCGGGCTGTACCTGCTATGCGTGACGGCGCACAGCGGCGAGGCCCAGGCGGCGCAGTGCCTGAACCTGGCGGTCAGCGACGGCGAGCTGGTCGGCGGCGTGACGGCGAGCCTGTCCTGCTTCGGCGGGGACGAGGCGGCGTTTGACCTGCACTTTGAGGGCGGCGTGCAGCCGGTGAGCTGCCGGGTCTCGATCTGGCAGGACGGCGAACTGCTCTGGGAGGGCGAGGCGCAGGACGCGGCGCGCGCGCTGACGAGAGCGCTTGAAACGGTGTCCGAGGTGACGGCGAAGGCCGTGTGGACCGACGCGTGCGGCCAGATCGCGCAGGCCGAGGCGGCGATTCCCTGCGCGGTGCGGAAAATCGAGACGCGCGCCGAGTGGGAGCGCTCCTTCGCGGGGATGGCAAAGACCGGCGAATGGCCGAAGGATCTGCTGGAGCTGGCGCGCACGCAGCTGGGCTATAAGGAAAGCGCGATCAACTTCGTCGTGAACGAAAAGGGTGAGCGCCGCGGCTACACCCGCTACGGCGACTGGTACGGCAATGACCACGCGGCCTGGTGCGCGATGTTCGTTTCCTTCTGCCTGCACTACGCGGACGTGCCGGAGGCGTACTTCCCGGTCGAGGCCAACTGCGGCAGGTGGATTCGCGACCTGAAGGCCCGTTCGCTGTACCTCAGGGCGGGCGAATACGAGCCGCAGCCCGGCGACCTGGTCTTCTTCGACTGGGAGGGCGACGGCGTGTCCGACCACGTGGGTCTCGTCGAAAAAGCCGGCGGGAAGCTGTATACGATCGAGGGCAACAAGGAAAACCGCGTCATGCGCGCGGAATACGAGCTGAACGACCGCGCGATCTGCGGCTATGGAACGCTGAACGGCGCGTATCAGAGGGCTCTGGGGGCGAACGCGACTGAAACGCCCCTGCCCGAGGAAAGCATGGAGCCGGCCGAAACGCCCCTGCCTGAGGAAAGCATGGAGCCGGCCGAAACGCCTGCGCCCGAGGAGAGCGCGGAGCCGGTCGAAACGCCCCTGCCCGAGGAGAGCATGGAGCCGACCGAAACGCCCCTGCCCGAGGAGAGCATGGAGCCGGCCGAAACGCCCGCGCCCGAGCAGACGCTTGAGCCGGGCACGGATGAGTGGAACCGGCTGGCGGCGCGCATTTCGGCGCTGGAAATCCCGGCCGGGGACGCAGGCGAGGATGCGCTTGCGCAGTACGACGCGGCGCTTCAGGAGACGCTGGGCGCGGTGCTTTCCGCAAGGGAAAACGGCGCGATTGACGAGCGCGAAGCCGTGAAGCTGCTGGAGGCGCTGGTTCTCAGGCAGGCGGGCGGCGAGAGCGCGCGCTTCGCGGCCCTGCGGGAGAGCATTTCGGGGCTGAAGCAGCCCGCCGAGGACGCGCCCGCGGGTGAAAAGGTGGAATATGACGCGGCGCTGTCCGCGCTGCGCGAACGGATTGCGAGCGCGTATCAGGCGGGAGAGATCGCCAAGTGCGAATACAGCCTGCTGCAGCGGCTGCTCGAGCAGGCGCCCAGGTGCCCGGTGCAGTGCGCGTATGCCGCCCTGGACGGCGCGGTGCGCGTGGTACACGCCGAGAGCGGCGAGCTGGGCCAGGAAACGCTGACGGCGCGGGTTATCGCGCCCGGGGAGCAGGACTACGCGCGCTGTCTGCAGGAGCTTTCCGCGCTGCTGGCGCCCGGCGGTGAGGGAATCATCGCCCAGGCAATGCTGCTCGAGATCGGCTTTACCGGCGAGGGCGGCGCGCAGGTGACGCTGCGGCTGACCGGCGAGACGGCCGAATTCCCGAGGCTGCTGGTCGCCCACCGCGGCGAAAACGGCTGGGAGTGGCTCGAGAGCGAGCGGCTGACCGGCGAGGGCGGCGCGGCCTACGTGACCTTCCGCGCGCAGAGCTTCTCACCCTTCGCGGTGGTGGGGGACGGCGCGAGGCTGCTGTGGCCGCAGGACAGGGCGCCTGAACCGGCGGACGCGCGGCGCGCGAGCCTGTCGGACGGGCCGGTCTTCCTGATCAGCGCGCGCCTTGACCGGCTGATTCTGCCCGCCGGGACGCGCGAAGCGCCCTCCGCGCTGCGGGCGGCTCCCCGCGCGCCGAAGAGAACGAATATCAAGACCTATGTGGAAAGCAACAACGGCACGTTCACCATCACGCTGCTCAACCCCGACAACACTGAGCCTGAAAAGGACGAACACGGAAACTACATCGTCACGGTCGGGCAGGAATACCGGCTGACGCTGGGCATCAGCGCGCCGAACGGCATCGCGCCGGGCGAGTACGAGTACGACCTGCCCGCGGGGCTGACGGTCAGCGCGGGCAGCGGCCAGTTCGTCGTAAACGGCGTGACCATCGGCACGTGGAGCGTGGACGCAAACGGCCACGTCGAGCTGCACTTCTACGAACACTCCGACAACTACACCCACGTGACCATCAGCGCCGGCATGGGCGTGACCTTCAGCGAAAGCGAGAACCCCATCGATTTCGACGGCCAGATTACCGTCGTGGTCAACAAGCCGCCGCAGGGCGAGGGCTTCACGCTGAAGAAGAGGGCGAGCTTCATTGAGGTGGACGGCGTGAAGACGCAGATTCGCTGGACTGTGGAGGTGAAAAGCGAATCGTCGACCTCGATGGCCGGAAAGACGATCACGGACGGCATTCAGGAGAACAACACCGGAAATCATCACTACACGGACATTGACAAGGCCGCGGGCGTTTTGATAACCGCTGCCGCGCCGGACGGAACCGAATATCAGTGGAAGGTCTACGGCTCTGGCGACGGCCTGACCTGGACGGAGCACGGCTGGCAGTACGTCTTCCCGGAACAGGTCGTGATCAACGGGCAGACGGTCGCGCTCGGCAAGGGCTGGAACTATACCTTCAGCTACACGACCACGATCTGCGATACGGCGACGACCGGCATCGTGCCCTACAGAAACACGGTGACATCCGGCGGCGTGAAGGAGGACGGCTACATCTCGCAGAACAAGGGCGGCATAGGCGTCGGCGACGTGGATAAGGACGGCCAGTTGAATGGGGACATGTTCCACTGGCAGATCGAGGCCGAACTGGGCGGCTGGTCCGGAGAAGGAAAGTATACGGAGTGGAAGCTGTACGACTGGCTGAAGATCAAGGACAGCAAGGGGAACTCGCTGCCCGATGATCTGCCGCACGTGGGCCGTGAAGAGGAGGCCGGGAAGGGAGACTTCAATTACAACCGTCCGGAAAACCTGAAGGTAACTCTCCAGCGCAACGGCGATTCGCCCATTCTCCTCAAGTCCTGCACAGAGGCGGGAGCGGACGATCCATACGCCTATCAATTTGAGATGGGCTCCACGAAACGGGATTACAGCTGGTGGCTGAGGCTGATGATGCGCTGCCAGTGTACGGCGCAGACCTGCACGGACTGGTCGAGCAGCCAGCAAAAATGCAGGAAAGAGGTCAACGGGTGGTGTACCTGCTGGCGGGAGAGAGAGACGGTTCAGGTGGTCATCGAGTACGACACCCCGGCTCAGGTCGCGCTGGAGCGCTATGGAGGCGTGGGAAACAAGGTTCGAAACAGCGTGGAGCTGTATACCACTAAAGAACGGATGAGCAGCGATCTGCGCGAGGTCGTGGTTCCCGGCGCGTTCAAAAAGACGCTGAGCCAGCAGCCCGGCGCGCAGAACGAATACACGGCGGCCTACACCGTCACGGTGAACGAGGGGCATCTGGATCTGTCCGGGCAGCAAACGCTGGTGATTGAAGACCAGATGTCGGAGACGCTGGTGTACGTGCCCGGCACGCTGGCCGTGACCGCCACGGACACAGGCGGAAGCGTTCGCACGCTGAAAAACGGCGCGGATTACACGTCGGTCTATTACCCGGAGCGGCACATGCTCGCTATCACGGTAAACCACCCCGGCACGGACATGTACACGCTGACCTACGATGCGCAGATCGTCATTCCGGAGGGAGCGACCAACGTCACCTATCATAACAAGGCGACGATCACGCTGTTCGGCAAGAACTACACCAGCGAGACGAAGCCGACGATTCTGGCGGACATTACCTTCGCGGCGAAGCGGTATCAGGTGACGGTGCAGAAGACCGACCTGCTGAGCGAAGCAGCCTTGCCCGGCGCAACCTTCGGGCTGTTCACGAAGGACGGCCTGGAGATCACCCGGGGCGAGACCGGCGCAGACGGCCGGCTGACCTTCCAGACCAACGTCACCGCGGGCGTGATTCTGAAGCAGCACACGCCCTACTACATTCAGGAGCTTTCCGCGCCGAAGGGATACGAGCTGAGCGATAAAAAGCATTGGCTGGTGTTCTGCGACGGCGCGCAGGACGATGAAACCTGCAAAAGCCTCATGAGCCAGTATTCCGGCATGATCCGCGTGCCGGCTCAGGAGGGCGCGGTGATTCCGATCACCAACCGCTACGTAGCCTACGAGCTGCCCCAGACGGGCGGCTCGGGCATGCTCTACTATTCAATCGGCGGACTCGCCCTGATGGCGATCAGCCTGTTGTTCGGCGGCGCGCGAAAGCGCAAGGGCGAAAGGGGGGCAGGTCGCTAGCCCTTTTCTCTGCGCCCCACCGCACCCCCGATAGAATCCCCTGCACAACCATCAGATTTAAGGAGGAAAAGACGATGAAACGGGTACTGACAATCCTGCTGGCTCTGGTTCTGATGATGGCCATGGCCGTCCCCGCAGCGGCGGATAGCACCTACACCATCACGATCAACAACACCGCCCCGGGTCATACGTATCAGGCGTATCAGATTTTCGCGGGCAACCTGGAGACGAAGGACAGGAAAACCCTGCTCACCAATATCACCTGGGGCAGCGGCGTGACCAAGGCGGGGAAAGCTGAGCTGGGCGACGCGGCCGCGAAGGCTGAGAACCTGAAAACCGAAGCCCACGCGCAGGCGTTCGCCAAGGAGGTCGCTCCCCATCTGACCAATCCGACCGAGAGCACGGCGGGAGCGGGCGTTTACACCATCTCCGGCCTGCAGGCCGGTTACTACCTGGTCAAGGACAAGGACAATACGCTCACGAACGCCGACGACTTCTATACCGCCTACCTGATGGAGGTGGTCGTCAACGTGACGGCGACGCCCAAGGGCGACAAGCCGACCCTTGACAAGCAGATCAAGCACAACGAAAGAGACACATGGGAGGTTGTGGGCGATAACCAGATCGGCGACACCGTAGAGTTCCGCACGATCACGACCGTCCCCGACACCGCCGGCTATGAACAGTATGACTATATCATCTACGACACCATGTCCGTGGGCCTGACCTCGAACGTGAAGGGAACCGGCGACGTGACCATCAAGGTGAACGATGCGGGCGATGCGCTGGACACGACGTACTATACCGTGACCGCAAGCGGCAATACCTTCTTCGTGAAGATCGACATCCTCAAGGCGATCAGGGACGGCAAGATGTCGAAGGGCGATAAGCTGTATACCTACTATACCGGCGTGCTGAACGCCGAGGCCAAGGTGTACGACGAGGGCATGCAGGACAATACGGCCTACCTTGAATACAGCAACAACCCCAACGAGACGGACGACAAGGGCAAGACCCCTGACAAGAAGGTCTACGACTGGACGTTCAGGATGGGCGTGAACAAGGTCAACGAGAGCAATAAGTCGATTACCGGCGCGAAGTTCGTGCTCTCCAGGAAGGGGACGCTCACTGTGAGCAGCCTGAACTGCGATGACCAGGGCGTGCCTGCTGTGACGACCGATCTGATCGGCCTGGTCGCCGTGCAGGGCGGCTATCGCGTGGCCGTGGAGGGCGATACGAACATCGTTTACGTCATCGATGCGGGCAGCGCGGTCATCAAGGGGCTGGACGACGCGGTCGACTACTACCTGTACGAGACCAAGGCGCCCGAGGGCTTCAACCTGCTGAAGGAGCCGGTCCAGTTCAAGATCACCGCGCAGTACAATGCGGATGGCTCCGCGCTGGCTGCCGGCTATCCCACCGTGACGATCGGCGCGGGCGAGCCTTCCGCCACACTGAGCACGGATGTGGTCAACAAGGCGGGCGCCGAGCTGCCCTCGACCGGCGGCGTGGGCACCACCGTGTTCTACGTGGTGGGCGGCCTGCTGGTGGCCGTGGCGGTTGTGCTGCTGGTAACCAAGAAAAAAATGTCCGCGGATAAGTAAGCGGATGCGCATGCCGAGGCCGGGGGTTCGCCTTCGGCACGGTATGCCCTCCCGAGGGTGGACGCGCGCCTCTCTCGGGAGGGTATATCGGATGGGCGGAGTGAAGCATGAAGAAGCATCTTTCGACGATTCTGCTGGTGGCGGTGTTCCTGCTGGGACTGGGGATTCTTCTGTACCCATCCGTCAGCGATTACTGGAACTCGATGCACCAGACGCAGGCCATCGGCGCGTATGAGACTGCGCTGTCCGGCATGACCCAGAAGGATTACAGCGAGTACTTTGCGCAGGCCGACGCGTACAACGCCGCGCTGGCCAGCCTGCCCACCCCGCTGTCCGCGTATGAAGTGCTCAAGACGCTCGGCGAGGTGCCGAAATACCGGGACGTGCTGGACGTGAACGGCATGGGCATCATGGGCTACATTGACATCGACGAGATCGGCGTGGAGCTGCCCATTTACCACGGCACCGACCCCAGCGTGCTCAACGTCGCGGTCGGGCACCTGGAGGGAACCAGCCTGCCGGTCGGCGGCGTGGGGACGCACTGCGTGCTGTCCGCGCACAGAGGACTGCCCAGCGCGCGGCTGTTTACCGACCTGGACCGGCTCAAGGTGGGCGATACGTTCACGCTGACCGTGCTTGACCGGCTGCTGACCTATCAGGTGGATCAGGTGCTGATCGTCGAGCCGGATCAGGTCGAGGCGCTGGCCATCGACCCGAACGAGGACTACTGCACGCTGGTCACCTGCACGCCCTACGGCATCAACACCCACAGACTGCTGGTGCGCGGACACAGGGTGGAGAACGCCAGGGAAAAGCCGGTGGTCTACGTGCCCGCGGACATGGTGCGGATCGACCCGCTGGTGGTTACGCCCGCCGTCGCCGCGCCGATGCTGCTGGCGCTGCTCATATTCCTGCTGATTCGGTACAGAAAGAGGAGTTGACGCTCATGAGGAAAAACGCTTTGCTGCGCGGCGCGTGCGTGCTGGCGCTGCTGGTGGCGCTGCTTTTTCAGGCGGCGCAGGCGCAGGGACTGGATCTGGAAAAGACCGGTTCGATCGCGCTGAACCTGAAAAATGAGGACGGAAAACCGGTTTCGGGCGGCGAGTTCTGGCTGTTTCAGGTGGGCGAGGCCGTGGTGCGCGACAACAACCTGACGTTTGAGCTGACGGAGGAGTTCAGGGCGAGCGGCGCGTCGCTGGCCGACCTGAAGAGCGCGACGCTGGCGGGCGAGCTGGCGAAGTACGCGCAGGCGCACGAGAGCCTGACCCGGCGGACACAGAAGGCCGACGCACAGGGGCAGGCGCGCTTCGACGAGGTGGCCTGCGGACTGTATCTGGTGATGCAGAAGCCCGGAACCGAGGGCGATTATCAGCCCATGGCGGCCTTTCTGGCGAGCGTGCCGTTGCGCGCGGAGGGCGGCTGGAGCTACGACGTGACCGCGCTTCCGAAGGTGGAGCCCACGCCGCAGCCGACCACCACGCCCGGCCCGACCTCAACGCCCGGGTCGAAACTGCCGCAGACCGGGCTCAATCGCTGGCCGGCGCCGGTGATGGCGGTGAGCGGCCTGCTGCTGTTCGGACTGGGCTGGGTGCTGGCGTTCACGAGGAAAAAGCATGACTAGGCGGACGGCCGGCGTGATCTGCATGGTGCTGGGCGGCGCGCTGCTGCTGGGGGCGGCGGGACTGCTGAACCTGAACCGGCTGGAGGAAAGCCGGGCGGGCGAGGAATCGGCGCAGGTGATGGTGCGGCTGCGGCAGGAGATGGAGCAGGCGGCGCTGCCCGAGGAAACGCGGACGGAGCCTGAACAATCGCCTGAAGCGGAGGAAACGCCGCTTCCCGATCCGGCGGGGCGCGAAATGCCGATGCTCGAGATCGACGGGCAGACGTACATCGGATACCTGGAGCTGCCGACGCTCGGGCTGTCGCTGCCGGTGATGAGCGAATGGAGCTATTCGAAGCTGCGCGTCGCGCCGTGTCGGTACTGGGGCAGCGCGTACGACGACTCGTTGGTGATCCTGGCGCACAACTATGACAGGCATTTCGGCAGGCTGCAGGAGCTGGCGATCGGCGATCCGGTGCAGTTCATCGACGCGGATGGCGTGATTTACCAGTATACGGTCGAAAAGCAGGAGATTCTGGAAAAGCTGGACGTCGAGAAGATGGTGGACAGCGGGTACGACCTGACGCTGTTTACCTGCACGTATGGCGGCAGGCATCGCGTGACGGTGCGGCTGCGGCGGACGAAGACGCTGGCATGAAGGCGATGGGGAGGGGCGCAGGGCGTTCCTCCCTTTCGTATGCGGCGAAACAGGCTTCTTTTCACAACGTTTGCGAGCGCGGCTCGCAAATCATTCGTGATAAGCCTGTACGTTTCCTTTTGGCACGCAGAAATTACACACAGGAGCGGCTGCGTGAAAGCACGTGAAGCCTGTGTTGTCCCCGCCGCCCATCCGAAATTGCGGGTAAAATCCTGCCGCCAGGCATTGTCTTCCCCCGCCCGATGTGCTATAATCGAAAAGTCAGGGATGGTGAAAACTCCCTGCACGACCAATAAGGAGGATCATTTAATGAGCGATAACAAACGGCCTGAATCCATGCGGCGCATTGACTGCCCTGAACTGGCGAAGGCCTTTATTGACGAACAGGTTGCCGCCGTGCGCGCGCAGGTGGGCGATAAAAAGGTGCTGCTGGCGCTTTCCGGCGGCGTGGACAGCTCCGTGGTGGCGGCGCTGCTGATCAAGGCGATCGGCAAGCAGCTGGTGTGCGTGCACGTCAACCACGGCCTGATGCGCAAGGGCGAGAGCGAGCAGGTTATCGAGGTGTTCCGCAATCAGATGGACGCCAACCTGATCTACGTGGACGCGGTCGACCGATTCCTGGACAAGCTGGCCGGCGTGACCGACCCCGAAAAGAAGCGCCACATCATCGGCGACGAGTTCATCCGCGTGTTTGAGGAGGAGGCCCGCAAGCAGGAGGGCATCGAGTTCCTGGCCCAGGGCACGATCTATCCCGACATCCTGGAGAGCCACGGCGTGAAGGCGCACCACAACGTGGGCGGCCTGCCTGAAGACCTGCATTTCGAGCTGGTCGAGCCGATCAAGCTGCTGTTCAAGGACGAGGTGCGCGTGGTCGGCAAACAGCTGGGCCTGCCCGACGGCATGGTCTATCGCCAGCCCTTCCCCGGCCCCGGCCTGGGCGTGCGCTGCCTGGGCGCGATCACCCGCGACCGCCTGGCCGCCCTGCGCGAGTCGGACGCCATCCTGCGCGAGGAATTCGACCGCGCCGGATTGACTCAGAAGGTCTGGCAGTTCTTCACCGTCGTGCCGGACTTCCGCTCCACCGGCGTGCGCGACGGCAAGCGCGCCTTTGACTGGCCGGTTATCATCCGCGCCGTCAACACCGTCGACGCGATGACCGCCACCGTGCCCGAGCTGCCCTACGAGGTGCTCGGCCGCATCACCTCCCGCATCCTCGCCGAGGTGCCCGGCGTGTGCCGCGTGCTCTACGACCTCAGCCCCAAGCCCATCGCCACGATCGAGTGGGAATGAGAAAAAAGTGAATATGATGGGCTGCAAAGCCTTGAAAACACTCACTTTTTGAAAATCTCATTTCCCGTTTGATAGCAAAATGATAGCAGATGCTAAAGCCATTTTGTTTGCTCTTATTTTGGCGAGCGAATGGTTTGCAGGTTCGCTATCGCATCCAATCCTATATTGAGAGCGAAAAAGGCTCTGCCGACTTTCTGTGCAAGAAGGTCGGCAGAGCCTTTTGTTATTCTTCGCTATGTTCCTTGAGATCAGCAAGGAGCAGGTCACTCAGCTCCTGCGACGGCGTGATCTTGTGCCACTGACCGGAGGTGTCAAGTTCAGGGTAGCGGTAGCGCCAGCGGTCATATTCTTCTTTGGTAATCTCCCCCGCTTTCAGCTTGGCGGCAACTGCACCCCATGCGGAAAGCATCCTGTGAAGCTCCGCTGCGTCGCGTCCTTTGTGGATATGAACGCGCAGATGCGCCTCATCCTCACACTCGCAGACCTCAAGACCGTAGCGGTCTTCCAGAGTGAACAGCGTGTGCATCAGCCCAGTATAGGAGTCAATGTCTGGTACGTCCAGCGCCTTGGGTGAAACATCCAGCACCTTTGCCAGCGCAGCGGTTACATCCGCCTTGGGCGTTCTGGAACCATTCTCGTACTGCGCAAGGCGGACATCTGCGGATTTCTCTGGAAAACCCAGCGCCATGCCAAGGTATTTCTGTGTCATGCCCCGCATCGTGCGGAAAAAGTGGATGCGTTCACCAATCGCCATAATAGCCATCTCCTGTGTCGGTTGTCTTTGATAACGAGTATAGCAGATATGTTTAATTTCGTCAAGAAAAATCTAAGCAGATTTATTTAATATTTTCCTGCAAACCGGATTGACTTAAACTAATATGTATAGTACAATAGCTGCAAGCTAAGCATATTAGCTTAATTCATAGAAATTTTACAATTAGGATAGTCAACAAATGCAGAAAAAATGTCCGTTGTAAGGTGAGAGGGGGGTGAAATCCAAAAGAGCCAAACTGAATGACCGTCCAAGGGATACTTTCTCCGGGGAAGCAGGCGATGAAATGAGCGTGCCAAGGA
>CAKUFI010000030.1 GCA_934647305.1 uncultured Clostridia bacterium
CAAAGGGTTTTCAGCCTCCCTGCCACCCTCACCAGTCTCCGCTAAAAATCGAAGATTTTTCGGGCGCGGAGCCTGCAGGGAAACGATTTTTGCTCTGGAAAATGAGATTTTCCGACGCAAAAATCGTCCCGTGCCCACCGTACACGCCGCTGGGCACGATTGAAAGTTCGAGAGGGTTGCGACCCTCTCGAGCTCTCCGGGGGTTTTTCGACAGTCTGAACCGCTCCCTTCAGGAACGGTCAGCAATCTAAACGCTGCGCAGGACACCTTCGGCAGAGGAACCCCATGCTTCTTACTCGCCCTGAACCTGCGTAAGATTCGGGGAACCACATTTCTATTCCCATTAAGTATAAGTGGATCATAGTGCTTTCCGGGAGAGGCCAAGAAACGCACCTTTCATTCTCTCTTGTGGGGCAGATCCCTCAGCTTTTGACAGGCGAAGAATCCTGAGGCTCAAATTTATGGCCGAAGGATTCGTGTGGCCGGCGCCAGCAGTTTGCCGTCGGCCCTGCCGACAAAGGCCGCCTCTCGAACGTAGCCCTAGTCCCCACGGGAGCACTTTTCCGCGTCGATGGCGAGCGCGACCAGCAGCACGCCCAGCGCGTCGTCGGGGTCGGCGGCGTCCAGGACGTAGGTATCCGTCCAGTGGAAGAGCTCCTTGCTGATGCAGGCGACCTCGCCGCCCTGCGCATCGAGTATGGAGTAGTCCCATTCCATGAAGGAGCCCTCGATTTGCCAGCCGTTCACATCCACGACAAAGCGCGGCTTAAAAAAGGTGAATTCCTTTTTGATCGAGCCGGCCAGGCGGTCGCCGATGTAGACCTCGAAGCGGGGGAGAAAGCTGAAGACGACCTCCTTGAGCGTGCCGACGTGATTGCCCTGCGCGTCGAGCACGTGCAGGCAGTGCCCCCAGGCCAGTCGGCCCTCGACGGTGAAGACGGTGTTTCCCGCCTCGTCGTACACGTCGTAGCTGTCCAGCCAGGAGAAAAAGCGCTGTTTGAACAGAAGCTTCATGCGATCACCTCATTCTATGGCGACCAGGCGGATGGACTCCACCCCGTGTGTGCGGCCGATTTTTTCCAGCATTTCGTTGAGCGGCAATACCAGCGCGCCCACATCCAGGGAGAGCGTGACGCTGGCCTTCTGCTGGATGGGCAGGCTCTGGGTGATGGTCAGGATGTTCGCGCCGCACTCGGAGAACTGGTTGAGCACGGTGGACAGGATGCCCGTCTCGTGGCTCAGCATCAGGGAGAGCACCGCGTGCCGTCCGCTCGTGCTCTCGTCCGGCGCGAAAATGTAGTCCTTGTATTTGTAATAGGTGCTGCGCGAAATGCCCACGCGCCTGACGGCCGTGTTGACCTCGCGCACCTCGCCCGACTCAAGCAGCAGGCGCGCCTCGATTACCTTTTCATAATAGGAGGGCAGAATCTTCTTGTCTACGATTAGATAATTGCTGGACATGGCGAACCGTCCCTTCCATAGATTGATACTGCCTCCTATTATAAACCATTCGCCGCGTTTGCACAAGCGGTAATTGCGCAAAGACCGGAGGGGATCGCATGCAAAACTTCGCCGGATATTAACTGGGAACTGCTGTCGGCACAGAAGAAATCATGCTACACTTTACCGTGCATAAAAAGTGATTTTGCCCGTCTGTACCCCTCAGGCCCTGCAGAAAGAAAATGCAAGGCCTGTTTTTTTGAGAAAATGCAAGGATGTTCGAGGGCGGGCCTGAAGGGAAGAAGACAATGGAGAAGATCAAGACCCTGCTCTCAGAGGAAGTGGCCCGCGCGATCGACGAGATGGGCTACGTGGAGGCCACGCCGATACAGGCCGCGTCCATCCCGCCCATGCTCGAGGGGAAAGACATCATCGGCCAGGCGCAGACCGGCACCGGCAAGACGGCGGCGTTCGGCATCCCGCTCATCGAGAAGCTCGATCCGGCCGAGAGGACTGTGCAGGCGCTGGTGCTGTGCCCGACGCGCGAGCTGGCGATGCAGACGGCCGGCGAGCTGACCAAGTTGGCGAAGTACAAATCGGGCGTCTCGGTGCTGCCGGTGTACGGCGGCGCGCCCATCGAGCGGCAGATCCGCATGCTGCAGCTGGGCGTTCAGGTGGTCGTCGGCACGCCCGGCCGCGTGATGGATCACATGAACCGGGGCACGCTGTCCTTCGAGCACCTGCGCCTGGCCGTGCTGGACGAGGCCGACGAGATGCTGGACATGGGCTTCCGCGAGGACATCGAGACCATCTTGAGCGCCACGCCCGAGTCACGCCAGACCGCCCTGTTTTCGGCCACCATGCCGCGCCCGATCTACGCGCTGGCGCAGAAGTACCTGAAAGACCCGGTCAACGTCTCCATCACGCCCAAGGAGCTGACCGTGGACAAGATTGAGCAGTATTACATCAGCGTGCGCTCCTTCCACAAGACCGAGCTGCTCAGCCGCCTGCTGCTTTTGGGCGATATCAAGCTGGCGCTGGTGTTCGTGAACACGAAGACCGGCGTGGAGAGCGTCGTGACCGAGCTTCAGCATCGCGGCTTCTCGGCGGCAGGCCTGCACGGCGACATGCGCCAGATTGAGCGCGACGCGATTATGGCCCGCTTCCGCGCCGGGCTGATCAACGTGCTGGTCGCCACCGACGTGGCGGCGCGCGGCATCGATGTGGACGACATCGAGGCGGTGTTCAACTACGACATCCCCGGCGACGCGGAGTATTACGTGCACCGCATCGGCCGCACCGGGCGCGCGGGCAAGACCGGCGTGGCCTACACCTTCGTGGTGGGCCGCGAAACCAGCCGCATGTGGGATTTCAGACGCATCACCGGCGCGAAAATCCTGTGCCGCCCCGCCCCCGACGCGGGCGAGGTGGAGCGGACGCTGGCCACGCGCGTGCTGGCCGACGTGGTGAAGCAGACCGTTGAGGGCGAGGAGCCCGACGCCGAGCTCATGGAGCGCGCCCGCGAGCTGCTCACAAACGTCGAGCCAACCCGCGCCGCTGCCGTGATGCTTCAGCAGCTGATCGCCTTTAAGGGCGCGAAGGTGGACTCGTCCATCGACCTGACCCCGCCCGCGCCCGTGCGCCCGCCCCGTCCGGCTCAGCCCGCCCCCGCGCCGCACCGCCCCTATGGTCAGCGCTCCTACGACCGCAGGCCCTATGGCCGGGACGGCGAAGCGCCCCGCGACCGGCGCGACTTCCGCCCGCACGGCGAGTATCCCCGCGATCGGCGCGATAACCGCGATTTCCGCGACCGCCCCCCGCGCGACAACCGGGGTGGCCAGGGCTATCGCGACCACGCGCCCCGCGACAACCGCGACTTCCACGACCGTCCCGACCGCCCGCCCCGCGATAATCGCGACTTCCGCCGTCCTGCCGGCAAGCCCTATGCCCGTCCGGTGAAGGACAAGGATACGTTCGAGAGGCGGCCTTTCTGACCGGGCAGTGCCCGGCTCCATTTGCTGCCGCGCAGCCATAAGAAATGTGGTTCGCATACGAGCAGGCGAGAGAGGCCATATGATGTTTTTGCCTCTCCCCAAACCCCTAACGGAAAGCACTTTGATCCACGGAAAGAAAGCGCAGGAAGAGACGTAGTTCCCCGAATGGAGTGTTTTCGGGGAGAACAGGGGATGCGACAGGTGAACTGCCGCGAATGGAGTGTTTTCGGGGAGCGGGGGAAAGCGCTCTGCCCCGCGAATAAGATTCAGCGAGGCGGCGCGGAACCTGCGCCCCGGCATGACAGCCTCATATCACAAAAATCCCTCCAGTCAATCTGGAGGGATTTTCCAGACTGTCAAAAAACTCGGGAGAGCTCGAGAGGGCCGCAGCCCTTTCGAACTTTCAATCGTGCCCAGCGGCATGTACGGTGGGCACGGGGCGATTTTTTCGCCGGAAAATCCCATTTTCCAGAGAAAAAATCGTTTCCTTGCAGGCTCCGCGCCCGAAAAATCTTTGATTTTTAGCGGAGACTGGAGAGGGGGGCAGTGGCGGGGGAGCCTGCTTCCCCGTCCACCAGCTTGTCAAAACTTTTTTGACAAGCTGAAAAATCCCTCCAGTCAATCTGGAGGGATTTTCTTCTTTATGGTTAGAACAGGGAACTCTGTGGGTGAAAGCAGTCAACGATTGAGATTGGAAGGTCTCACACTTGACAATACCGCGGGAACGCTTACATTCGGGGAACCCACACTTCTATACGAATTCTGTTTCGTGGATCAAAGTGCTTTCCGGGAGAGCTCGAGAGGGGCAAAGAGCATCATATGGCCTCTCTCGCTTGCTTGCATATGAACCGCATTTCTTAGGCTGCGCGGCAGCAAATGGAGCCGGGCACTGCCCGGTCAGAAAGGCCGCATCTCGAACGTTTCTTTCTTTCTTCCGTCACTGTGCGCCCTGCTGCGCGCGCTGCTGGTCGTAGGCCTCCCAGAGCGGGCGGTACTGAGCCACGGCGGCCTGATGCTCCTCGAGGGTCTTGCTGAAGGCCAGCTCGTCGGACTCGGGATCCTTGGAGCAGAAGTAGAGGTAGCCCTCCTTCAGGTAGAACTCGTTGGGATGCAGGGCAGCCTTGAGCGCGGCCTGGGACGGGTTGCAGATGGGGCCGACGGGCAGGCCGTCCACGACGTAGGTGTTGTAGGCCGACTGGATGGACAGCTCCTCGTTCGTGAGCACCAGCTTGCTGCTGCCGGTCAGGTAGTTGACGGTGGAGTCGCACTCAAGCCGCATGCCCGCGTTCAGGCGGTTGTGCAGCACGGCGGAGACTCGGCCGAAGTCGTCGGCGGTCGCTGCCTCCTTCTCGATGATCGAGGCCAGGATGATGACCTCGTCCTGAGAAAGGGTCGTCACGTAGCTGCCCTCCTCGGAGGTACCCTCGGCGTAGAGCTTATCCATGACCACCTCGGTCTGGCTCAGCAGCGTGCGCAGCAGGCTCTCAGGCGAGGCGGTGGAGTAGACGCGGTAGGTATCGGGGGCGAGATAGCCCTCGAGCGCGTACTGCCGGCCGGTGTTTTCGCCGCCGGAGTAGGCGTTGATCAGCTGCGTGTAGTCGTTCTGGAAGAGCGAAGCCTGGTTGCACAGCTCGAGGAAGGCGTCCGCGTCGGTGATCGCGCCCACCTTCAGGAAGTACTGGGCGATATCCTTGACCGTCCAGCCGGGGATGATGGTGATGGTGCGCTCGCGGCTGGAGGTACCCGACGAGAGCACGCTGGCGATCTGGGTGAAGGTCATGCTGGGGGAGAGCTGGTACTCGCCCGACTGGATCTTGCTGGTCAGGCCCTGGAACTGGACGTAGGTCTTGAACAGCGTCTTGCTGCGCAGGAAGCCCTGCTCCTCCAGGTTGCGGGCGATGAGCGACACCGAGCTGCCCGATTCGATCTTGAAGGGCACGGTCGAGGTATCGGACTCGTCCATCGGCTTAAACAGCTTGTCATAGACCATCGTCCAGCCGCTCAGCAGCACGCCTGCGCAGATGAGCAGGCTGATCAGGCCGATGAGCACCGGGCGGATGAGATTCCACAGCCAGGCATACCAGTAAAACCCGTACTCGCGCTCGCGAAGCAGGGACTGCTGACTGTATAGTTTTTTGGATAGGATACGACGCTTTTTCGCCATGTGAGCCTCCCGCGCTTATTGACCGGCGAGCATGTCCAGGTTGATGCCGGCCACGTCGGCCAGAATCTTGTAGATGTCCGCCAGCGTCTTCTGGAAGCGGAATTCGGCCAGCAGGTAGGCGCTCGCATCCGGGTTGAACTGCAAAAGGTTTGCGATAGCCTGCATGCGCTGCAGACTTTCCTCCTCCATGCGTTCGCCCTGAGCCAGGCACAGCTGCATCTGGTACTGCAGGCGCTTGTACTCGTCGAGCAGGGCTTTGTTGGTTTCGTCCGCGTAGGCCAGGTCTTTAAGGCGCATGTATTCCCTGTACTCGTCGCTCTCCTTGAGCGAGCGGGCGAGGGCGTGCGCCTGATCGTATACGTTCATTGGAAACACCTCCGTAATGGGGGATCGATGGAATCCCGCCTTTTTCCATAGACGAAGCGGGACGTCCGTTTGTTCCACACGGGCGCGGCCCGCACGCAACAGACCGCGCCCCTGAAGTGGAACGTTCGTTAAATTTCGGAAATGATCGGCAGGATCATCGGGCTGCGCTTGAGGGTGGAGTAGACGTAGCGCTGCAGCGCCTCGCGGATGGAGCTCTTGACCGAGTTCCAGTCGCCGCTGACGATGGTGGGGTAGGCCTTGAGCGCCTGAGACACCGCCGCGCGCGCGCCCTCGAACAGGTCGTCCGACTCGCGCACGTACACGAAGCCGCGGCTGATGATGTCCGGGCCGGAGACCACCGCGCCGGTTTCGTGATCCACGGCCAGCACCACGATGAGCAGGCCGTCCTGGGACAGGTGCTTGCGGTCGCGCAGCACCACGTTGCCCACGTCGCCGATGCCCAGGCCGTCGATGAGCACCTCGCCGCTGGGCACCGTGCCCGCCACGTCCATCGCCGAGCCGGTCAGCTCGATGACCTCGCCGTTCTGCGAGATATGCACGTGCTCGTCGTCCATGCCCAGCGTCTTGGCCAGGTTGGCGTGGTGGTACAGGTGGCGGTACTCGCCGTGCACCGGGATGAAGAACTGCGGGTGCACCAGCGTGTGGATCAGCTTGAGCTCCTCCTGGCAGGCGTGGCCGGAGACGTGCACCTCGGCGAGCGCCTCGTAGATGACGTTCGCGCCGGTGCGGTAGAGCTGGTTGATGACGCGGGAAACGGATTTCTCGTTGCCGGGAATGGGGGTGGCCGAGATGATGACCATGTCGGTGTTGCGGATGATCAGCTTTTTGTGCTCGGCAAAGGCCATGCGCGCCAGGCCGGACATGGTCTCGCCCTGGCTGCCGGTCGTGATGACCACGATTTCGTTGTCGTCGTAGCGGTCGAGGTCGTCGGCCGAGATCAGCCGGCCCTCGGGGATGGTCAGCTCGCCCAGCTGCATGGCCACCTTGGACACGTTGACCATGCTTCGGCCGATCATGCACACCTTACGGTTGAAGCGCACCGCCGCGTCGACCACCTGCTGAATGCGGTGAATGTTGCTGGCGAACATGGCGATGATGATGCGCCCGTCCGCCTGCTGGAAGTATTTGGCGAAGGTCTCGCCTACCTTGCGCTCGCTCATGGTGTAGCCGGGGCGCTCAATGTTGGTCGAGTCGGCCAGCATGGCCAGTACGCCCTGATTGCCCAGCTCGGCGAAGCGGCCCAGGTCGATCTTGTGATCGTCGATGGGGGTGTAGTCGATCTTGAAGTCGCCGGTATGCACCACCGTGCCCACCGGCGTATGGATGGCCATCGACACCGCGCCGGTGATCGAGTGGGAGACGTGGATAAACTCCACGCGGAACGCGCCCGCCTCCACCACGTCGCCCGGACGGATCACGTTCATCTGGATGTTGTTGACGCGATGCTCCTTGAGCTTGTGCTCGATCAGCGCCAGCGTCAGCCGGGTGCCGTACACCGGGGCGGGAATCTGGGGGAGAATATAGGGGCTTGCGCCGATGTGGTCCTCATGGCCGTGGGTGATGAAGTAGCCGCGCAGGCGCGAGGCGTTCTTTTCAAGGTAGGTTGTGTCCGGGATGACCAGGTCCACGCCCGGCATGTCGTCGCTCGGGAAAATCGAACCCAGGTCGACCACGATGATGTCGTTGTCGTATTCGTAGACCGTCATGTTCTTTCCGATTTCGCCCAGTCCGCCCAGCGGAATGATGCGAAGCCGGGGGTGCTTCTTCTTTGATGCCACGACGGGCCTCCTTTCTGAAATGTGTTCTCCATTTCGAAAAAATAAGAATAATTCAATGACACCAGACCCCATATCGGGTCGGTGTATTTGCCTTTTTGGATGCTTCCCGCTTGGCTCTCCCGCCGGGGAAGCTTCCCCAGGATGCATCCGGAAAAGGGAAGAGGCGGCAGCGCAGAGGGGCTTTTCGTCAGCTCAGGCAGGAAAAACGGGGTTTAGGAGGCTAAACCGAGGTTTCCACACGCAGAAAGGACGCAAAAGACGCCCGGCTGGAGTCTCGCGGATTTTTCCGAACGAATCCCAAACAGGCCGGCTTGCCGATCGAACGCTCCGGCGAGGCCGACAGGGCACGAAGCCCTTTTGCCTTATTATATCACGTCTGCGCGCGGAATAACAGATCATTCATGTAATTTCTCAGCACGAATGTCCGGGGCAGGCCGAGCCTGCACCCGGTTGCTGCCGCGGGGTCTATTGACGACCATTGGCCGCCATAAATTGAAGCGGCCAAGGTCTGCGAATCCACGAAATTTTTCGTGGATTAACGGTCGGCGCTGCCGACTGCCACTTGCTGTCGGCAGGCTGAGCCTGGTCGGCCGTGCCGACTGCCACTTGCTGCCGCGGGGGCCACACGTACCCTTCGGCCATAAATCAGAGCCTCAGGGTACTTCGCGGTCGGAGGACTCGGGCAGTGCCCCACAGCCTGCCGCCCAGAAAGCCCGCAAAAGCCCCCGCCGGGCTGGCCGACGGGAGCAAAAGGCTATTCTGTTTTTTTTTGGGGGGGAGAGGGGAGGAAGGTTACAGCGCCTGCTGGAGCTTTTGGAGGCTTTCCTCGCTCAACTCGCTCATCAGCGCGAACGCGGCGCGCACGCCCTCCTCGGGCGGCAGGCCGTACTGCCTGGAAAACAGCAGCGAAATGTCGTCGCGCTGCGCCTCGAGCTGCTGCGCCCGCGCCCGACCGGCCTCGGTCAGGTGCACGTCGCCGTACAGCTCCTTCTGGATCAGGCCCTTTTCCTGCAGCACCTCCAGCGAGCGGTGGATCGTGGGCCGTTTCACGCCCAGCAGGTGCGCCACGTCCTTCGAGGCGATCACCTCGAAGCTCTCAGACAGGGCGTACACCGCCAGCAGACACCGAATCAGCGATGATGACATCTCTTTTCCTCCTCACGGGCGCTTCACCAGAGTACGCGTTCATTATACCTGTTTTTGCGCGCAAAGTCAACCCGACACGAAAATTCCCCCGAGCGGAGGCCCGGAGGGAAAAAGCGTCTTATTCAGGGAAGCGCCGTTTACGCCTTCTTCAGGCGGATGATGCGGCTGGTGAAGTCGCCGCGCAGGTAGCCGACCGGCAGGCCCACGTACATCAGCGCCGCGCCGGAGTAGGTTTCGCCGGTTTCCTGATCGACGTAGCGGGCGTTTTCGTCCAGGCCGGTCATGCGGACGCGGTGGGCGATGGCGTTGGGCATGGTCAGGCGCTGATAGGCGCACAGCACGACCTCGCGCTCATCGCTGCTGACGAACTGCCAGGCGGCGAAGTTGCCGGTGAAGGGGTTCTCCAGGCGGGTGTACTGACCCTGCTGGAGCGTCTTTCTGACCTCCTTGACCAGCTCGACCGCTTCCTTGGCGGTGGCCAGATCCTCGGGGGTCTGCCTGCTCAGATCCAGCTCGAAGCCGAAGTTGCCGCCCAGCGCCACGTCGCAGCGGGTCTTGAAGGCGGTCGCGCGGCCGGTCTGGTGGTTCGGGCTGGCGGAGACGTGCGCGCCCATCGTGCAGGGCGGGTAGACCAGGCTGGTGCCGTACTGGATGCACAGGCGCTCAACCGGATCGGTGTCGTCGCTGGTCCAGAACTGGGGCATATAGTACAGCATGCCCGCGTCGAAGCGTCCGCCGCCGCCGCTGCAGCCCTCAAAGAGCACCTTGGGGAAGCGGGAGGTGATCTCATCCATCACGCGGTACAGTCCCAGCATGTAGCGGTGCTGGGTCTCGTTCTGCCGCTCGGGCAGCTGCGCGCCGCTGAAGTACTCGGTCATGTTGCGGTTCATGTCCCACTTGACATAGTCGATCGAGGCGTTGCTCAGCACGTCCGACAGCGCGCCGATCAGGTAGTCCTGCACGTCCTTCCTGGACAGGTCGAGGATCAGCTGCTGGCGCGCCTCGGTGCGCGCACGGCCGTCGACGTGCAGGCACCAGTCGGGATGCGCGCGGTACAGGTCGCTGTCCGGCGAGATCATCTCCGGCTCGAACCACAGTCCGAACCGCAGCCCCGCGTCGTTGACGCGCTTTGCCAGGCCGCCGATGCCGCAGGGCAGCTTCTCCATGTTGCACACCCAGTCGCCCAGGGAACAGTTGTCCCGGTTGCGCTTGCCGAACCAGCCGTCGTCCAGCACGAACAGCTCCACGCCGATCTTCCGGGCTTCGTCGACGATGGCCATCAGCTTCTCCTCGGTGAAGTCGAAGTAGGTCGCCTCCCAGTTATTGGCCAGCACCGGACGCTCGCGGTCGCGCCAGTAGCCGCGGCACACGCGGGTGCGGATGGTCTCGTGGAAGCGGCGGGACATGCCCGAAAGGCCCTCCGCCGAGTGCACCAGCAGCGCCTCGGGGGTCTGGAAGGTCTCGCCGGGCGCCAGCAGCCAGCTGCACACGTCCGGGTTCAGGCCGATCGACAGCCGGCTGTTCTCAAAGTTCGACACCTCGGTCGCGGCCAGGAACGAGCCGGAGTAGATCAGCAGCATCGCGAATACCTCGCCCTGGGACTCGGTCGTATCGGGGGTCAGCACCGCCAGAAACGGGTTTTCCTCGTGGCCGGACGCGCCGCGGCGGCTCTCCACGCGGGTGGTCGCCTCGCCGATCGGGCGGCGGACGATCCTCCGCTCGCGGGCCCAGCCGCCCTTCAGGTGCAGTATGTCATACTCGTTTCCGGGCAGCGGTACGCTGGCGGAGAGCATGTTCGTCAGATTCAGGTTCTCGCTGCCGCCGTTTTCCAGCTCCACGCTGCGGGTCAGCACGTCCAGGTTCTCCATCACCGTGTACTTGAGACGAGCCACCAGGCCGGTCAGCGCGTCCCTGAGCACGATCACAAGCGTTTCGGCCTCGCCGTCCGCCTCCGCGTACACCGCGGGCAGGCCGTTAAGCGCCGGCTTGCCGGAAACCTGCGCGCAGGAGTCATAGGTCAGCACGGTCACGTCGTTGCCCTGTTCATTGCGGGCGCGCACGGCCGGCATGCCGAAATAGCTCGTGCCCACCGTGGGCAGCTCGAAGGGCAGGCGGCTGTACTCGCTGTCAAACGACGCGCCGCCGCGGAACTCCTTCAGGATGTAGGTCACGTCGCCGTCGGGCAGCTTCCTGCCCCAGTACAGGTTGAGCAGGTTGCCCTTCTCATCCACGTACAGCACGTAGCTGAAGGTCTTGCCGAACAGGTGAAACAGCTTCTTCTCCGAATGAATGGTGATAGGCATGTGCTTATTCCTCCTTTTTTTAGCAGGCTGAGCCTGCACCCACTTGCTGCCGCCGATCCTATCGACGACCATTGGCCGCCATAAATTGAAGCGGCCAAGGTCTGCGAATCCGCAAGCTTCCTTGCGGATTGATGGGCGGCATTGCCGCCTCGGATTAACTGGGAAGGCTCCGGTCGGCGGGGCCGACACCCACCTGCTGCCGGTCGGCGGGGCCGACACCCACCTGCTGCCGGTCGGCAGGGCCGACAGCCACTTGCTACCGCCGGTCCTATCGACGACCATTGGCCGCCATAAATTGAAGCGGCCAAGGTCTGCGTTTTCAACCCCTCCGCCCGCCTCACGGGCAAGCAGCGCATTGGGGTAATCAAATCAAGTTTTTCTTGCAAGTGCTTTCCGGGAGAGCTCGAGAGGGGCCTTTCTCAGAAAGGCCGCCTCTCGATCGTTCCTAGACCTCCTGCGCGAAGAAGCCGAGCGGCGGGATGACGGTTTCGCCCTCGAGCAGCTGGCCGGAGACGAGGTCGCGTCCCTTCGGCAGGCATACCTGCTGGGGCTTGTCGAGGAAGTTCATGGTGAAGCGGAAGGTCTTGCCGTCCTTGTAGCGGCGGGCGACGTTTACGCCCTCGGGCAGGCATTCGGGGTTCAGGCCGCACTCGGCGAGCAGCCTGCCGTACAGGTCGCGCAGCAGGTCGAGGCCGGTGTGCGCGGCGATGAACAGCGCGCGTCCCTCGCCGAAGCGGTGCTCGGTCAGTGCGGGCTGGCCGGCGTAATAGTCGCCTTCATAGGTGGCCAGTACCTGAGCGCCCTCGGCGTGAATCACGTCGCACAGGTAGTCGCACTCGTACCTGCGCCCGTCCGGGAAGCAGACGGCGTTCTTCTGGCCGGGGTACAGCGCGTCGGTCTCCTCGATCCACACGCCCATGAGCTTTTTGAGCGGGCCGGGGAAGCCGCCCAGGAAGCACAGATCGTTCTCGTTGACCATGCCGCACCAGTAGGTGAACACCGCGGTACCGCCCGCCCTGACAAAGGCCTCCAGCCGCTCGGCCACGCCCGGCTTGACCATGTATAGCATGGGCAGCACGACCAGCTTATAGGGCGTGAAGTCCTGCTCCATGTCGATCACGTCCAGATCCACGCCGAAGCTCTTGAGCGCGCGGTAGTGCTCGGTCACGATTTCCTCGTATCTCTTGTCCTTGCGCGGGCCCTGCGCGTCGGCAATCGCCCAGCGGTTGTTCCAGTCCAGCACGACCGCCGCCTTCGCGTCGCATTTTGCGCCGTGCACGGGCTGCAGCTTCTCGAGCGTCTCGCCCACCTGCGTCACCTCGCGGAACACGCGGGTGTTCTCGTGGCCGCAGTGGTCGACCACCGCGCCGTGCAGCTTCTCGCACGCGCCGCGGCTCTTGCGCCACTGGAAGTACATTACGCCGTCCGCGCCGTGCGCAACCGTCTGCATTGAGGAGAGCAGGTGCATGCCCGGCCGCTTGGGCTTGCACACCGGCTGCCAGTTGGTCATCGACGGGGTGGATTCCATCAGAATCCAGGGCAGCGTGCGGTCCTTGTAGTTGCGCGTCAGGTCGTAGATCATCGCGTACTCCATGGCCACCGCCGCGTCGTCGCCCGCGCCCCAGCAGGGATAGCTGTCGTAGCTGGCGAAGTCGATGTCGTCCTTGAAGCGGAAGTAGTCCAGTCCGTCATACATGCCCATCATGTTGGTGGTGACGGGCAGGTCGGGGGTGAACTCGCGCACCGCCGCGATTTCGTGGCGCATGAAGTCGCAGGTCTGGTAGGTTACGAACCGCTTCCAGTCCAGGTTCAGTCCGTGCACCGCGCCCTCGCCGTGCGGCACAGGAGCCTCGATTTGGCTCCAGTCGGTGTATGTCTTGGCCCAGAAGCCGGTCCACCACTCGTGGTTCAGGTGCTCCAGCGTGCCGTACTTCTTCTTCAGGAAGCGCCTGAAGGCGTTCTGGCACAGCGGGCAGTAGCACGCGCCGCCGTACTCGTTGGAGATGTGCCAGCCAACTACCGCCGGATGATTGCCGAAGCGCTCGGCCAGCGCGCGGTTGATGCGCTCCACGAACATGCGGTAGGTGGGCGAGGTGTAGCAGTGGTTCTGGCGCGTGCCGTAGAGGTTGCGGTGCATGGTCTCGTTCACGCGCAGCACCTCGGGATACTTCTGCGCCATCCAGGCGGGACGCGCACCGCTGGGGGTGGCCAGCAGCACGTGCACGCCGTTTTCGTACAGTTTATTCAGGATTTCCTCCAGCCAGCCGAAGTCGTACACGCCCTCCTCCGGCTCGAGCGCCGCCCAGCTGAAGATGCCTACGCTCATCAGGTTGCAGTGCGACTTTTTCATCAGCCGCACGTCCTCGTCCCAGGTTCCGGGAATATGCCGCCACTGGTCGGGATTGTAGTCTCCGCCGTGGGCCATCGATTCAAATTTCCAGTCCGCCATGTGTTTTCCTCCCTGCGCCTGCGCGCAATCTGTGTTCATCCTTATTATACCAGATACGCCGCCGGCTGCACAAGGGGGGAAAAGCCTCTTTCGTGATTGTTTGGCCGCTTGATTTCCGTGCCCGCCGGTGATACAATAGCTTGAAGCACTAACTGCATACGGAGGGAATCATCATGAAGAAAATCGTCAGGCTGCTCCCCGGCGCGGCGCTCGCGCTGGTCGTGGCGGCGGTTGCCAAGGGACTTGAGGCGCTCGAAGCGGCGGCGGGACTGCACTTTATTGGCGCGTCGGTGATCGCGCTGTTTATCGGCATGCTGATCAACGCCTTTTACAAGCCCAACGAGGTCACACTGCCCGGCGTAAAGTTCACCTCGAAGAAAATCCTGAAGTTCGCCATCATTCTGCTGGGCGCCAGCCTGAACATCCGCACGGTGCTGACGGTGGGCCGCTTCTCGCTGACGGTCATGCTGTTTACGCTGGCCACCTGCTTCGGCCTGGGTGCGCTGATCGGCAGAGCGCTGGGCCTGAACTGGAAGACGGCCAGCCTGATCAACGCCGGCACGGGCATCTGCGGCGGCTCCGCGATCGCGGCCATCGCCCCGGTCATCGAGGCGGATGACATGGACATCGCCTACGGCCTGTCGGCCACCTTCCTGTTCGACATGGTGATGATCGTGGTCTTCCCGCTGCTGGGACGCGCGCTGGGCCTGTCCGACGCGGCGTTTGGCCTGTGGGCAGGCACCGCGGTTAACGACACCTCCAGCGTCGTGGCCACCGGCTACGCCTTCAGCGAGCGCGCGGGCGACTTCGCCACCATGGTCAAGCTCACCCGCACCCTGGCCATCATTCCGGCCGTGCTGGTCTTTTCCGCCGTTTCCCTGCACATGAAGCGCAAAAGCCAGGCCGGCGCTTCCTCGGCGAAGGTCAGCCTGCGCGCCATCTTCCCCTGGTTTATCCTGGGCTTCCTCGCCATGTCCGGCCTCACCAGCCTGGGCCTGATTCCCACGGCCGCTGCCGCCGTCCTCAAGAATGTCAGCAAGTTCCTCATGGTCGCCGCGCTCGCCGCCATCGGCCTGAACACCAACTTTAAGGCGCTCTGCCGCTCTGGCGCGAAGCCCATGCTCCACGGCTTCATCATCTCCCTGCTCGTCGTGCTCGTCGCCATCGCCGTCGAATACGCCATCGGCGTGGCCCCCGCCGGCACGCTGTAGAGGGGGAGGAGAACTTTGGGGAGGCGGCCTTTCTGACCGGGCAGTGCCTTCTGGCGGCCGACAGTCGTCGCCAGAACCGGCGGCAGCAACCGGGTGCAGGCTGAGCCTGCCGGCGGCAGCAAGTGGCAGTCGGCAGCGCCGACCAGCAATCTACGGCATGATCGCAGATTCGTGTTCTATCCGGCGGAAGCAACCGGGTGCAGGCTCAGCCTGCCTGCCCGGCGGCGTTTTCTGCTTGATTTTGGGCGCGAAATGCGGTATGGTATAGGCAGACGGGGAAGTTCGCCCCGTTTCACGACATATCAGGAGGTACATAACGATGTATGAAGCACTGTTTGAGCAGGGCGTAGACCGCCGCGGCACCAGCTGCGTCAAGTGGGACACGCGCGAGAGCACCTTTCACAACCCCGATGCCACGCCGCTTTCGGTGGCAGATATGGACTTTCACGTGCCGCAGGAGGTCGTGGACGCGATCACCGCGCGGGCGGCGCACGGCGTGTTCGGCTACACGGTGGAGATGCCGGGCGAGAAGCAGGCGGTCGTGGACTGGATGCGCGCGCGGCACGGCCTGAGCATTCAGCCCGAGTGGATTCTGTCCTCGCCGGGCGTGGTGAACAGCATCCGCGTGGCGATCGGCGCGCTGACTCAGCCGGGCGATACGGTCGTCATCCAGCCGCCGGTGTACGGCCCGTTCGCCGCGAGCGTGGCGGACTGCGGCTGCAGGGTGCGCAAAAACTGCCTCAGGCGCACCGAAAGCGGCTGGGAGATGGATTTTGACGACCTGGAAAAGGCCTTCCAGGAGGGTGCGCGCGCGCTGCTTCTGTGCAGTCCGCACAACCCGGTCGGCCGCGTCTGGCGCAGGGAAGAGCTCGAGCGCGTGGTGCGTCTGGCCAAAAAGTACGGCGTACAGCTGATCTGCGACGAGATTCATTCCGACCTGATCCTGCCCGGCTATGAGCATACCTGCCTTTTGTCGCTCGACCCGGACGCGATCGTGTTCGTCTCCTCGACCAAGACCTTCAACCTGGCCGCGCTGTCCCAGTCCTCGGTGCTCATCGCCAATCCCGCCCTGCGCGAGCGCTTTGCCGCTCGTGCACAGCGCACCGGCGCGGACGCGACCAACCTCTTCGGCCGCATCGCGCAGACGGTCGCCTATCAGAAGGGCGCGCAGTGGCTTGATGAGCTGCTGGTCTACCTGGACGGCAATCGGGCGTGCGTTTCGGACTTCCTGAAGAAGAACCTGCCCATGATTCGCTTCACGCGCCCCGAGGGCACGTACCTGATGTGGCTCGACCTGCGCGCGCTGGGCATGAAGCACGACGAAATGCTCGCCTTCTGCCATCAAAACGGCCTGGGCGTGACCAGCGGCCGGATGTTCGGCGAGGAGGGCGACGGCTTCGTGCGCGTGAACCTGGCCACGCCCCGCAAAAACCTCGAGGAGGCGTTCACCCGCTTCGCAGCGGCGGTACAGGCCCGATGAAGCGGCTCGTTTCCCTGCTGCTCGCGCTGCTTCTGCTGTGCGCGGGGCAGGCCTTCGCCGGCGAGACGCGCGCGGAGGACTTCGGCACGGGAAGCTATCACATCCCGGTGATCCCCATTCAGTTTCCGGATTCCCCCTTTGCCGAGGGCGAATTGGAGCTGCTCGAGGCGGCGCTCAGCGGCGCAGACGAGGATGTGCCCTACCGAAGCGTTAAAGGCTACTACCTTGAATCCTCCTACGGGAAGCTCGACCTGGCCTTCGACATCCTGCCAGTCTACACGACCGCGCAGGTGGCGCGCAGCTACGCCCGGCTCCATGAAAAGGAGACGGACGAGGACGAGTACCTGACCGAGGAGCTGATTCTTCAGGAGGCGATGACCGCGCTCGACGGCGAGGTTGACTTCTCCGTCTACGACCTGGACGCGGACGGCATGCTCGACGGCGTGGTGATGATCTACTCCTACCCCATGGACTACGATTCCGACGACACGCTGTGGTGGGCCTGGCAGAACCAGAGCTACCTGCCCGACGAATTCGACGGCCTGACGCTCGACTACTACCTCTGGGCGGGTATTGACTCGCTCTACGAGCCCACCGGCCTGATTGAGCAGGTTCCCTGCGCGCTGACCCTGATCCACGAGACCGGCCACCTGCTGGGCCTGATGGACTATTACGACACCGAGTTCGGCGACCGCGTGTCCGGCGGCCTGGGCGGCGCGGACATGATGGACGACAGCGTGGGCGACCACTGCTCCTTCAGCAAGCAGGAGCTGGGCTGGATCGAGCCGGTTCGCATCGAAGGCTCCGGCGAGTACGCCCTTCGCTCCTTCCCGGAAACCGGCGACGCGCTGCTGCTGGCAAAGCCCAACGCGAAGGTCTCCCTGCTCGACCGGCTGGCGGGCATCACCGCGATCGAGCAGTACGAGTATCTGCTGATCGACCTGTACACCCCGGACGGCCTGAACGCCCCCTTTGCCGAGGCGGGCGAGCTGTTCAGCCAAAGCGGCGTGCGCGTCTATCACGTGGACGCGCGGCCCAACCGGCAGGAGGGCTGGTACTGGGACCCCTACCTTTATAACAACTCCACCGGTGACCGACCGCTCATCCGTCTCGTCGAGGCCGACGGCGACGGCTCCATCCCCGATACCTCCGAGTACGACGAGGGTGGCCAGGCGCAGGACAGCGACCTGTTCCACGCGGGCGACGCGCTGACCGACTTCTGCTGGTACGACGGCAGGCCGCTCGGCTACACCCTGCGCGTCGAACGCCTGGAAAACGGAGAGGCGACGCTGGTCGTCGAGGAACAATAATCGCTTCAAAAGCGCGCTTGACTTCTCAGGCGCGCTTTGTTATAATGTCGCCAGAGAAACGTTTCTATTCGATCGATTGGAGGGGTTTCATGACGGATACACAGTGGTTCCGGGAGGCCGGATTCGGGCTGTTCATTCACTGGGGGCTGTACGCCCTGCAAGGCCTGGGCGAATGGGCGATGTACACCTCGGCGATACCGGCGGAGGAATACCGCGCGCTGGCCGATCGCTTCAGCCCCGGGCATTTCGACGCGGACGAGTGGGCGCATCTGGCCTGCGGCGCGGGCATGCGCTACATGATCATGACCACGAAGCACCACGACGGCTTCTGCCTGTTCGACACGCGGACGACCGACTTCTGCAGCACAAAAACCGCGGCCGGGCGCGACTTTGTGCGCGAGTATGTGGACGCGTGCCGCCGACACGGGCTGAAGGTCGGCCTGTATTTTTCGGTCAAGGACTGGCAGTACCCGGGGTATTTCCGCGGCCCGGAGAAAGACCCGGAGGGCTGGGCGGAGTTCATGCGGGTTTACGAGGCGCAGCTGCGCGAGCTGCTGACGAACTACGGCAAGATCGACGTTCTCTGGTTCGACGGCGGCGACGCGCCCCATTTCGGCCTGGTCGATTACCCGCGCGAGGCCTGGCAGGCCGACCGGCTGGAGAGACTGGTGCGCGAGATGCAGCCGGGCATACTGATCAACGGGCGCGCCGGCATGCACGCCGACTTTGGCACCCCCGAGCGCACGGGCTACGGCGTGATGGCCGCCTCGGAAACGCCGCAGGAAATCTGCGACTCGCTGACCGCCGAGGCCTGGGGCTATCGCCCGGGCGATCCGTGCATCAGCCTGCGCGAGGTCATGGAGCGAATCCGCGGCGCGGCGGTCAATGGCTGTAACCTGCTGCTCAACGCCTCCCCCGACTCGGACGGCCGCATTCCGGACGACCAGCAGGCGCTGCTTCGGCGCGTGGGCGAGTGGATGCGCGCAAACGGCGAGGCGTTCTACGGCACCGCGCGGCAGCTTCCCCTCTGGTTCGAGGGCACGTCCTTCGGCCCGGTCTCCACGAAGGGGCGGTTTGCCTACCTGCTGATGAACCGCAGGCCGTACGAGGGTCAGGTCTTTTTGTGGAAGCTCGCGGGCGAGCCGGTCTCCGCCTGCATGCTGTCCACGAAGGCGCCGCTCACCGCCTGCCGCGCGCAGGGACGGATCGTGATCTCCGGCTTCAGGGAGCAGGATTTCGACGAGACGTACCCGGTCATTCGCCTGGAGTTCGCCGAGCCGGTGAGCGCCGCCGATCCCTTCGAGATTTTTCCCCGCTGAACGCCGCATCGGATTTTTAAAGCGCACTTCTCTTGACGCGGGCGCGGCGGCGTGCTACAATAAAAGGCGATTGTGAGGATGCCAGACGGTCGCAGGCAGCAATGCCTGAGGAAAGTCCGGGCTCCATAGGGCAGGGTGCCGGGTAACTCCCGGTGGAGGCGACTCCAAGGAAAGTGCAACAGAGAGATACCGCCCCCCGCGCGAGCGGGAGGTAAGGATGGAAAGGCGAGGTAAGAGCTCACCAGCGGCATGGCGACTTGTCCGCTCTGTAAACCCCACCTGGCGCAAGATTGATAGGGGAGCATTGAATGGCGGCCCGTCACGCTCCCGGGTAATCGCTTGAACGCACTGGCAACCGTGCGTCTAGACAGATGATCGTCCAATACAGAACTCGGCTTACAGACATCGCTCACAATCCTTTGGCCCATACCCCGCCGCATGCAGAACCGTGCGGCGGTTTTTGTTTGGAGGGATGAACCATGACACAGACGGCCACCCTGGTGCGCGTGAACGGCAGACTGATGGCCCAGACCATCCGCAGCGAGGCCTGCGCCCAGTGCCGCGCCTGCGCCCACGGCCAGACGGAGCGCCAGCTCATCGAGCTGCCCGAGGGCTTTGAGGGCGCGGAGGGCGAGACGGTCGAGCTGACCATCCCGGAGGGCAGCGTGGGAAGGGCCTCGCTGCTGGGCTACGGCGTGCCCTTTATCGCCTTCTGCCTGGGGCTCGCACTGGGCGGGTGGATTTCGTCCCTCGCCGCCTGGCCGCAGGATCTGTGCTGCGCTGTGGGCGCGCTCGGCTTGTGCGCCGCCAGCCTGCCCCTCGTGCGCCGCGCCGGACGCGCCCTGAAAAAGTGCGGCCAGCTGAAGGTCTGTGTGCGCAGGCAGGGGGAGTAGGGCCTTCGCAGACAGCTCTCCTGAAAGGGGGAGGTGCCTGCGAAGCAGGCGGTGGGGTTGCGGCCGGAGAATTCGGGATGTCCAATCTATGCATCCCGAATTCGTCGATAGAACCGGCGGCAGCAGGTGGGTGTCGGCCCTGCCGACCGGCAGCAGGTGGGTGTCGGCCCTGCCGACCGGCAGCAGGTGGGTGTCGGCCCTGCCGACCGGCAGCAGGTGGGTGTCGGCCCTGCCGACCCGGCAGCAGGTGGGTGTCGGCTCTGCCGACCCGGCGAGAATTGCGCGCATAGTTTTTTTCCTTGCACAAATCGCCTTTCCTGCGAAAAAAGGCTTGAAATGCGGCGCGAGGTGCGGTACACTGATGGGCGGGAATGATTCCGAAAACCACGGTGTGCCGCGCCTTTTATGCGGCGAAAGGAGAATACTATGTGCGAGAAGCTGACGCCCTTTGCGATGGCGATGTCCACCTGCAACAATGAGGAGTTCCTGACCGACGAGGGCCTGGAGGCGCTGCATCAGGCGGGCGTGCAGGCGATCGAGCTGTCCTTCCGCGCGGCGCAGATGGACAAAATTGACCTGACTGCCCAGGTGGAGAAGGCGCGCGCGCACGGCATACTCGTCTGGTCGATTCACCTGCCCTTTGACGGCCTGGATATCGCCGCGCTGGACGAGGCCTTCAGGCGGCGCACACTGAATTACCACAAGGATCTGATCACCCGCGCGGGCGCGGCCGGGATTCACACCGCGGTGGTGCACGCGTGCCTGGAGCCGGTGGCCGACGCGGATCGTGCGGCGCGCATGGAGCGGTCGAAGGAATCGCTGTGCGAGCTGGCCGAGTGCGCCCAGGCATCGGGCGTGGTCATGGCGGTCGAGGATCTGCCCAGAAGCTGCCTGGGCAACTGCTCGAAGGAGATGCTGGAGCTGCTTTCCGCCGACGAGCGGCTGAGGCTGTGCTTCGACACCAACCACCTGCTGGGCGAGGACATCGCGCACTTCCTCTCGTTCATGAACGGGAAGATCCGCACGGTGCATATCTCCGACTATGACTTCGTCGACGAGCGCCACTGGCTGCCCGGTGAGGGCAGGATCGACTGGAAGGCGCTTCTGAAGGCGCTCGAGGCCACCGGCTACACCGGCCCGTTCCTCTACGAGGTCGGCATGGAGCCGCCCCGCCTGACCGACCGCACCACGCCCCGCACGCTGGACGAGTTCACCCGCAACTACCGCCGGGCAGTGCCCGGTTCCAACTGCTAGCGCTGGCCAAGCGTACCCTTCGGCCATAGATTAGAGCCTCAGGGTACTCCGCGATCGGAAAACTCGGGGGAACTACCCCACAAGGACAACGAACTCCGCGCCAGAAGCACCTGCCCGCGCCGTAACCCCTACTCACCCCACGAAAGCGCCTTATTGCGCTTCACCTCCCCCTCGCCTGAGGCACAACTTCCCTGCTAATCTCGTGGTTTAGTTGGAACAGCCAAGTCTCCTTTCGACCGCCAAAAGCTGGCCCGACAGGAACGTATCCCTCTAAGAACTGAACCACGGGACCGCGTTTGGAGGGGTAGGGCCGGGCAGTGCCCGGTACCACCTGCTGCCGGCAGGCTGAGCCTGCACCCACTTGCTGCCGCGGGTTCTATCGACGACCATTGGCCGCCATAAATTGGAGCGGCCAAGGTCTGCGTGGTTCCGCTCCGCTGCGTCTCCCGCTGGGGGAGGCTCCGCTTCGCTTCGCGCTCCCCCAGACCCCCACCGAAGTTTGTCTGCCGGGCAGTGCCTGGCCCCACCTGCTGCCGGTCGGCGTTGCCGCCGGGCAGTGCCCGGTTCCACTTGCTGCCGCGGAGACCGCACGAATCCGGGAAGCATAAATTGGACTTCCCGAATTCTTCCTGGTCGGAGGATTCGAGGCAGTGCCCCACAAGAGCGACGGAACCCCACCGCCTGCTTCACAGACGCAGAATTCGGGGGCTTCAATCTATGGCCCCCGGATTCGTCAATAGAACCGGCGGCAGCAACCGGGTGCAGGCTCAGCCTGCCCGCCGCGAAGAAGCGACGTTTCGCGCAGCAAGGTGTATCTTTCGGCGCGAACCCCTTGAAAAAACGCGCGGTCTGAGGTACACTATAGACAAAAGGAGGGGATTGTATGAAGAGTGTGAAACCCGGACGCGGCCCGTCGTTTATGGGCGGCGTGGGCAGCCTGGTTGGCGTGGGCTTCGGCGTGGTCTGGACGGTGCTGGCCTTCAGCATGGGCGCTCCGACGCTGTTCTGCCTGTTCGGCGTGCTGTTTATCCTGATGGGGCTGGCAAACGCGATTTACAGCTTCGTCAACGCGACCGGCAAAAACCGCTTCTCCGCCTTCGACATCACCGACGACGGCGAGGAGGAAGACCCGCTCAACGAGCGCTTCGGCGAGAAGCGGGAGGCTTCGACCAGCGCCCCGGACGGCGAGACGGTTTATTGCCCCTACTGCGGCGAAAAGGCCGAGAAGGGCTATCGCTACTGCCGAAAGTGCGGCAAGGAGCTGCCCTGAGGACATGACGAAGAATCGAAGGCATCTGGCGTGGCTCGTCGCCTGCCTGGGCGCGCTGCTGCTGATGATGGGGCTGTATTTCTACCTGCAGCCCGGCCTGTACGTCGGGGACGGCTTTTTCAGGCGGCAGGCGGACGGCTATCGCCTGAACGACAGGCGCTATGTCCTGGTCGGCGAAAACGGCTTTGAGGTCTGCCTGGACGGCGCGCCCGAGCGGGTTGAGCTGACCCGGGACGGACAGGCGCTGCGCTTCGCCTTTTCGGGCGGCGAGACGGTCGAGGGCTGCCTGGCGGACGGACAGCTGGTGAACGCGCAGGGCATGCCGCTGTGGATGGAGGACGGGCGAAGTCAGGCCTCTGTTCAGCGCGTGCGGCTGTGCGAAACGCTTGCGCGCATGTCCCGGGGAGAGACCGAGGCGCGCGCGCCGTACCTCATGCTGCTCGCGTTCGCGCTTGTGTACGCGGTGGGCGCGTTCAGTTTCCTTGCGCCCGACCGGGCGGCCTTCTTCCTGCAGCGCTGGCGCTTTGAGCAGGCCGAGCTGTCCGACATGGGGCGATGGGTCGAGCGGGCCGCCGGCGCGCTGATGATGCTCTTCGGCGCGGCCATGCTCTTTGCGCCGCTGTGGATACACTGAAATACCTGCCAATACTTGAGATAAGATGATAAGGAAAGGAAGTCATTCCCATGGATCAGGAAAAGAGGATTTTTGACGGCGTACTGTTCTGCCCCGGCGACGCAAAGCTCAAGGCGATCAAGGCCCGGTCGCATCACCTGAGCGCGCTGTATACCCGCTCGATGGAGGAGGAGGAAGACCTGCGCAACGAGCTGCTGGAGCAGATCCTGGGCGAGCTGCCGGAGGGCATCCGCATACAGGGGCCGCTGTTCTTCCATTACGGCGTGCATACGAAGATCGGCAAGCGCTTTTTTGGCAACTATAACCTGACCATACAGGACGACGCGCCCGTCACCATCGGCGACGACTGCAACTTCGGCCCGAACGTGACCATCGTCACGCCCGTGCATCCGCTGCTGCCCGAGGAGCGCTACCTGATGCTCAACGAGGACGGCGAGCCCAAGCACCTGTGCTACGCCAAGCCGGTGCACGTCGGCAACGACGTGTGGCTGGGCGCGAGCGTCACCATCTGCCCCGGCGTGACCATCGGCGACGGCTGCGTCATCGGCGCGGGCAGCGTCGTGACTCACGACATCCCGCCCCGCAGCGTGGCCGCAGGCGTGCCCTGCCGCGTCATCCGCCAGATCACCGAGGCCGACAGCATGGCCAACTACCCGGAGCTCCTCGGCGGCTGCAGCGTCATCGAGAAGTAGGAGAATGCTCCCATGCGATTTGCCTTTTTAATCATGGGCGAGTTTCAGGCTGCGCAGGATCGGGCGCAGATTCATCAGGGCGCCGCGCAGATTGTCGGCGTTTCCGATCTGCAAGAGGCGGTTCAGGCCGCGCGCAGGCTGCAGGCGGAGGGCGTGGACTGCATTGAGCTTTGCGGCGCGTTCGGCGAGGCGGGCGCGCGCGAAATCATCCGGGCGACGGAAGGTCGCCTGCCCATCGGCTATGTCACCCACCTGCCCGAGCAGGACGACGTGTATCGCGCCGCCTTTGCGAAATAGCGAACCGCCCTCCAGGCAACGCGCGTGGAGGGCGGCTTTCTGTATTGCGCCGGGTAAACGGGCAGCGGGGTGCAGTCTGGCGGCCGAACCCCTCAGCCGCTGAAACAGGCGGTGGGGTTCAAAATCCGCAGACCTTGGCCGCTTCAGTCTATGGCGGCCGACAGTTGTCGGCAGGATGCCCGGCAGCCAGTGGAACCGGGCATAGCCCGGCCATCAATCTGCGGAGAATTCCGCAGATTCGAAGACCCCAGCCGCTCTAATTTATGGCGACTGGGGTCGTGTTCTGTCCGGCGGCAGCAAGTTGTGGGGCAGAGCCCCGAGTCTTTCGCAGGCGAAGAATCTGGAGGCTCTAATTTATGGCCGACAGATTCGTGCTGGAATCGGCGGCAGCAAGTTGTGGGGCAACAGCCCCGAGTCTTCCGACCACGAAGTACCCTGAGGCTCTAATTTATGGCCGAAGGGTACGCTTGGCCGGCGCCAGCACCGCCTGCAGGCCCGGCCTGCTAGCGTTTTCTGCCGTAGAGCGGGCCGAAGGCAGCGCAGGCACGGAAGTCCGCGCCCTCGAGATCCTTGGTGCCGAACGCGCCCCAGGTGCTGGGCCGCATGATCTGCTCGTCGGGCACGTTGTGCATGGCCACGGGGATGCGCAGCATGGAGCACAGGGTGATCAGGTCGGCGCCGATGTGGCCGTAGCTGAACGCGCCGTGGTTCGCGCCCCAGTTGTTCATGACGGAGTAGACGTCGGTGAACGCGTCCTTACCGGTCAGGCGCGGCACGAACCAGGTGGTGGGCCAGGTGGGGTCGGTGCGCTTGTCCAGCGTGTCGTGAACCTCCTTGGGCAGCTCGGCCGTCCAGCCCTCGGCGATCTGCATCACCGGGCCCAGGCCGTCCACCAGGTTCAGGCGCATCATGGTCATGGGCATGCCGCCCCTGGTGACCAGATGGCTGGAATATCCGCCCCCGCGGAAGTAGAACAGGTCGGCGTAGCAGTACTGGGTCGCGTCCAGGCACTTCGCGGCCTCCTCGGGGGAGATGTCCCACCAGTGCTTCATGGCGCTCTGGCCGTTTTCAATGCACTCGCCGGTCGCGTCCAGGGTGACCGCGCCGGAGTTGATCAGGTGAATGAAGCCGTTCTCGGCCAGGCCCTCGGGCTTCCAGCCGGTGACGCGCTGCACCGCGTCGGGGCTCCAGTAGGTGCGCACGTCGGCAAAGCCCTGCGCGCGGTTGGTGACCATCTTGCCCAGCAGCATGGCTACGCCGTTGAGCGAGTCGTTCTCGGTCGCCACGACCATGGGCTCGCGGATGCCGTTCCAGTCGAAGCTGGAGCACAGCAGGGACTCCATGAAGTCGCCGTTCGGATAGTGGTCGGTCCACTGGCGCTGGCCCTGGAAGCCGCCCGCGATGGCGTTGTGGCCGTTGGACTCCTCGACGAAGCCCATCTCGGCCAGCCTGGGGTTGCCAATCATCAGGTCGCGGCCGATCATGACCATCTTGATGCAGGTTTCGAGCACTTCCTTCTTGTGCTCGGCGGTGTGCGCGATGTCGGCGGGGTTCTTGTCCCAGCCCATCGTGATGTTTTCGGACACCCACTCGAGCGCGCGGGCGTACTCGTCATGGTCGAAGATGCCTTCCTCCCAGCGGCGGGTGAACTCGCACATGTCGACCTGCTCAAGGCGCATGCCCAGGTACTTCTCAAAGAACTCGGGATTCACGATCGAGCCGGCGATGCCCATCGCGGTCGCGCCCATGGCCAGGTAGCTCTTGCTGCGCATCTCGGCCACGGCCACGCCGGCGCGGGCAAAGCGCAGCAGCTTCTCGCGCACGTCCGCGGGGATGGTGCCCGCCATGTCCATGTCCTGCACGTCCCGGCCATAGATGCCGAACGCCGGAATGCCCTTCTGGCTGTGCGCCGCCAGCACCGCGGCCAGGTACACCGCGCCCGGGCGCTCGGTGCCGTTGAAGCCCCAGATCGCCTTGGGCGTATAGGGATCCATGTCCATGGTCTCGGAGCCGTAGCACCAGCAGGGAGTGACCGTGATCGACACGCCCACGTTCTCCCGCGCGAACTTCTCCGCGCAGTCCGCCGCCTCGCGCACGCCGCCGATGCAGCTGTCCGCGATCACGCACTCGACCGGCAGGCCGCAGCTGTAGCGCAGCTCGCTCGAGATCAGCTCGGCGACCTTCTTTGCCAGCAGCATGGTCATGTCCTCCAGGCTCTCGCGCACGCCCTTGCGCCGGCCGTCGATGCAGGGACGAATGCCCACCTTGGGCAGGCTGCCGCACAGGCGGTTCACCGGCTGAGTCATCGGGATGGATTTCGGATTTGCCATAGGAATTTACCTCCCTCGTTTCTCTGCGATACTTTCATTATAGCACGCATTCCCCGGCTTGCAATTGTATATTCCGTCCGATTTTATGGACTTTTCGGCATTTTCCCGCTCGCTGCGGTCCATACTCCGGAGGATGCGGCGCAGGAGCGTGTCACAAATCACCGCGAAAATAAGAAAAGCGCAACGCCCGCTTCACTTCCTTTTGACAGTGCGCGCAATCCGTGCTATACTGTGGGGGAAGGAGGTGTTCCCATGAAGTACTGCGAAAACTGCGCCCTGCTGAGCGAGTACGACCACTGCCGCCGCTGCGGAAGCACGAAGCTGCGCGAACCTGCCCCGAACGACTACTGCTTCCTGACGGAGCGCTCCATGATGTGGGCCGAGGCGCTGCGGGACCTGCTGGAGGACAATCAGATTGAGAGCGTGTACAGGCCGGTGCTGGGCGCGGGCCTGAGCGCGCAGTTGGGCTCGGCGCTGGAGCGTTACCGCGTCTACGTGCCCTTTTCCCGCTTCGAGGACGCGCGCGAACTCTGTGACGACTTTTTCGCCCAATAGGCCGCCGGGCAGGCTGAGCCTGCACCCGGTTGCTGCCGCGTATCCTATTGACGACCATTGGCCGCCATAGATTGAAGCGGCCAAGGTCTGTGAATCCGCAAGAGACTCTTGCGGATTGATAGTCGGCGCTGCCGACTCGGGCAGGCTGAGCCTGGTCGGCCGGGCCTGCACCCACTGGCTGCCGGTCGGCAGGGCCGACTGCCGGTTGCTGCCGCGGGGGCCACACGAATTCGGGAACCATAGATTGAACTTCCCGAATTCTCCGCGGTCGGAAGCCTCGAGGTAACTATCCCACAAGAGTAACGAACGCCGCGCCAGAAGCACTGCCCTTCGCCGTACCCCCTACTCACCCCACGAAAGCGCCTTATTGCGCTTCACCCACCCCTCGCCCGAGGCAGTTGTAAACTGCTAATCTCGTGGTTCAGTTGGAACTGCCTCGTCTCCCATTGACCACCAAAAACTGGCCTGACAGGAACGTATCCATCTAAGAACTGAACCACGGGACCGCGTTTGGAGGGGTAGGGAGATCCAAGGGGGCCTAGGGGAGCAATCGCAAGCTCCCCTGGTCCCTTTGGCAGCCGGCAGGCTGAGCCTGCACGCACCTGCTGCCGCCGGATAGCACACGAATCCGGGAAGCATAAATTGAACTTCCCGAATTCTCCGCGGTCGGAAGCCTCGAGGTAACTATCCCACAAGAGTAACGAACGCCGCGCCAGAAGCACTGCCCTTCGCCGTAACCCCGCCTGCCTCACGCAAGCGCCTTATTGCGCTTCACCCACGCTGTGCCTAAGGCACTACTTCCCTGCTAATCTCATGGTTCAGTTGGAACTGCCTCGTCTCCCATTGACCACCAAAAACTGGCCTGACAGGAACGTGTCCACCTCAGAACGCACTCACGGGACCGCGTTAGAAAGGGTACGGGCCGGGCAGTGCCCGGTTCCACTGGTTGCCGCCGAGGCCACGCAGCGCATGCATAAGGAAAGGTATCGCAAGCTCCCCTGGCCCCTTTGGGCCGCCGGTCGGCCGTCCCTGTTGACAAACTCCCTCAGAGCGTCTTTGAGGAAGTTTCAGCTTGTCAAAAAGGTTTTGACAAGCTGGTGGCCGGGGAAGCAAGCTCCCCGGCCAGGTGCCGCGGCTCAAATCTACGATTTGAGCCGTCGGCAGTTTCGCCAAGGGCGAAACCTGAAAACCCAAAGGGTTTTCAGCCTCCCTGCCACCCTCACCAGTTTTTGCTGAAATCTAAGAGATTTCCGGGCGCAAAAACTGCAAGGAAACG
>CAKUFI010000031.1 GCA_934647305.1 uncultured Clostridia bacterium
GCCCCGTGCCCACCGTACACGCCGCTGGGCACGATTGAAAGTTCGAAAGGGCTGCGGCCCTCTCGAGCTCTCCGGGGGTTTTTGACAGTCTGACGTCCCTCCGAATGGATGTTCGGAGGGGCGCTTTTGTCTGCGCTTTACCGCATGCCGCGCGGGAAAGGGGGCATACTCGGGGCGTGAGGTGATGAGATGGCGCGCGCGAAGGAGTGGCTGGAAAAGTACGGGTTTTACGTGTTTCTGGCGGTGCTGGTGCTGTGCCTGGGCGTCAGCGCCTGGGCGCTGCGTTCCCGGAGCGCACACCGGGAAGAAGAGCCTGCCCTGACCGCCATGGCGGGGGCGGAGGATGCGGGCCTGCGCGACCCGCTCGATCCGTCGCGCGCCTTTGAGCCGGGAGAAGCGCAAAATGTGGTCTGGTCGGAGGCGCTTTCCTGCTGGGCGGGACACGCGGGCTGGGACCTTTTCTGCGAAGAGGGGACGGCGGTCTACGCGCTGCACGCGGGCGAGGTGGTCCGGATGTATCAGGACGCCTTTCTCGGCAACGCGCTGATCGTGCGCGGGGAGGAGGGCGAAGCGCTCTACGCCGGGCTTTCGGATGAGTGCGCGCTGAGGGTCGGCCGGCGGGTCGAGGCGGGCGAACTGCTGGGCAGCGTGGGTGAAAGCGGCCTGAGCGAGCCGGGCGCGCCGCACCTGCACCTTGAAACCTACAAGACTGCCGCCACGATGCCCGCCACGACCAGTGACGCGCAGGCCAGCCGGTAACCCACGTGCTTTTCATGGAATACCAGGTATCCGCCCAGTATGCTCACCAGCACGCCCGACTGCTTGAGCAGCGTCATCACCGTGACCTGACTGCCCGGCATGCCGTTGGCCAGGAACAGCGCCCGGTCGGCCACCACGAACAGCGCGCTCATCAGCCAGATCCAGCCGTTTTTCAGCGTGCCCTTCCAGTGGATCTTCGTGCGCGAGAAAAGCAGGTAGGCTCCGTACATCGCCGTCAGAAACAGCATGTACCAGAACTGCAGCTGCGAGCTGTTCATGCCCCGCATCAGCACCTTGTCCATCGTGCCCGACACGGCGTTCATCAGGCAGCTCGTCAGCGCCAGCGCCACCGCCCCGGCCGAGGCGTCCGCGTCGCCGCCCTTTTTTTTCCAGGGGGCCTTGAGCAGCAGCAGTCCGCACAGCACCAGCACCAGGCCGATCGACTGCCCCGTGCGCATCTGCTCGCCCAGGAAGCACACGCCCAGCAGCGTCGAAAAGATCACCCGCGACAGGTCCAGCACGCTGTACAGGCTCACCGGCAGGCGCGCAATCGCCTGAAAGCCGCAGATCCACGCCACGAAGATCACAGCCGACTTGGCCAGCACGCACAGAAGCTGCGTCCCGCTCAGGCCCATCGCGTTGCCCGCGTCCGGCACGACGAACAAAAACGAGAGCAGCGTGTAGACGAACAGTACCTCCATCACGCCGCTCTTTTCAAGCGCCTTCTTCTTTGCAATCTCCCGCGCGCCCTTGAACAGGCCGTAGAGCAGCACCAGAAACACCCACATCGGTTTTCCTCCTTCGTTTCGTTGAAATGCGATCGATGGCTTCCCCAAAAGAACGACGCAGCCCCCACCGCCTGCAAAGCAGTGGGGGACATGCGTTTTTCACGTTTCCCTGACGGTTCGCGCGGGAATGGCCCTGGTCAGGGGGAATTATTCCTGCCTCTCAGGCACTCTTCTCCGTTCGTTTTGCATGTCATGCGAGAATGGCCCTGCGCCAGTGGAATTCTCCTTCTCTTTCACGCGAGAATGGCCTTGGCTAAAAGACTTTCTCTGTCTCGCAAGTGTTTTTCGGGAGAGGCCTGAAAGCGGGCGGCGCTCACCGAACCTGACAGACGCAAAGCGGGCTGACAGGGGAAGCCCCTGAGGACTCTAATCAATGGCTCTCAGGGGCGTTGCCTGAACCGGCGGCAGCCAGTGGCCGTCGGCCCTGTCGACCCTTGTTCATTGCACGCGAGAATGACCTTGGCTAGAGGTGTTATCTCTGTCTCGCAAGTGCTTTTCGGGAGAGCTCGAGAGGGGCTTTTCTCAGAAAAGCCGCCTCTCGAACGTTCTCCCCAGCGTTACCTGAGCTTTTCCGCGGCGGCCCTGACCCTGTCCACATAGTCGGTCTTTTCCCAGGGCAGGTCGAGGTCGAGGCGGCCGAAGTGGCCGTAGCTGGCGGTCTGCGCGTAGATGGGGCGGCGCAGGTTCAGGCGGTCGATGATGGCGGCGGGGCGCATGTCGAACACCTCGCCCACCAGCTGGGCCAGCTTTTCGTTGTCCAGCACGCCGGTGCCGAAGGTGTCCACCTCGATGGAGACCGGCTTGGCCACACCGATGGCATAGGCCAGACCGATTTCGCACTTCTCGGCCAGGCCGGCCGCGACCAGGTTGAGCGCCGCGTGACGGGCCGCGTAGGCCGCGGAGCGGTCGACCTTGGTCGGATCCTTGCCGGAGAACGCGCCGCCGCCGTGATGGCCATAGCCGCCATAGGTGTCCACGATGATCTTGCGTCCGGTGAGGCCGGAGTCGCCCTGCGGGCCGCCGATGACGAAGCGTCCGGTGGGGTTGATGAGGTAGCGGGTGTTCTCGGAGAGCAGCTCGGCGGGAATCGCGGCCTTGACGACGTGCTCGATCATGTCGCGCTCGATGGTCGCGTGATCCACGTCGGGCGCGTGCTGGGTCGAGATGACGACCGTCTCCACGCCGACCGGCCTGCCGTCCTCATAGGCCACGGTCACCTGGGACTTGCCGTCGGGACGCAGATAGGGCAGCAGGCCGCTCTTGCGCACCTCGGCCAGGCGGCGGGTCAGGCGATGCGCCAGCGCGATGGCCATGGGCATGTACTCGGGGGTCTCGTTGCAGGCATAGCCGAACATCATGCCCTGGTCGCCCGCGCCGATGTCGCGCGCGTCCTGGGCGCGGCCCTCGAGCGCGTTGTTCACGCCCATCGCGATGTCGCCGGACTGCTCGTCGATGTTCACCAGCACCGCGCAGGAGGTGCCGTCAAAGCCGTACTTGGCGCGCTCGTAGCCGATGTCGACCACCTTCTGGCGCACGATCTTCTCGATCGGCACATAGCAGTTCGTGCTGATTTCGCCCATGACCAGCACCATGCCGGTCGTGGTGCAGCACTCGCAGGCCACGTGGGCGTTCGGGTCTTTGGCGAGGATCGCGTCCAGAATCGCGTCGGAAATCTGGTCGCAGATTTTGTCTGGATGTCCCTCGGTCACGGATTCAGAGGTAAATAAGGTTCGCATGTTCATCGCTCCTTGACTTGAGATAAAACAAATACGGCCCTGCTCGACAAGGCCGCACACGCTAAATAGGAATGCCGCACCTCATCTTTCGGCGGAATCGCTCCCGCCGCGGGAATTGGCACCACTGTCTTTTCGACCGGTTGCCGGGTTTCATCGGGCCCGTCCCTCAACCTCTCTTGATAAGGCAAATACCGTATTCTGTTTTCCAGTCACATTATACCCGAGCGCGCGGGGAATGTCAAGTTATCCTCTTGTGTCGCTCAGGTGACGATTGCAGCCGCGCCTGGAAAAAAAACCCTGCGCGCCGTCTTGCGCGGGGCGGAAAGATATGCTACAATGTGCGCAGGAAATCCATGCAAAGAAACGGAGGGTATACATAATGGAAAAGATTCTTCGCACGGCGGTTATCGGCGCGAGCGGCATGGGCTGCTCTCATATGAAGGCGGTGCGCGCGCACGAACGCGCCCGGCTGGCTGCGATCTGCGACATCGACCTGCCCAAGGCGGAAAAGGCTGCGCTTGAGGTGGGCAATCCCGCCGTCTACGCCGACTACCGCGAGATGCTTGATAAGGAAGACCTCGACGCGGTGATCATCGTCACGCCCGACCAGCTGCACCGCGAGATGGCCGAGTACGCGCTGGGAAAGGGCCTGGACGTGCTGTGTGAAAAGCCGATGACGCTGACCCTCGAGGACTGCCGCGCCATGGTGAAGGCGGCCGATGCGTCCGGCAGGCAGCTCATGGTCGGCCAGATCAGCCGCTACACCCCCGGCTTTTACAAGGCCAAGGAAATGATCGACCGGGGCGAGATCGGCGAGCTGTTCTTCGTGGAGAGCGAGTACGCCCACAATTACGAGAAGGTTCGCGGAACGAACGACTGGCGCGTCGATCCGCTGCGCCACGGCTTCCTGGGCGGCGGCTGCCACGCGGTCGACCTGCTGCGCTGGATCGCGGGCAACCCGGTCGAGACCATGGCCTACTCCAACCACAAAAACCTGCTCGACTGGCCGACCGACGACACCGTGATCTCCATCCTGAAGTTCCCGAACAACGTCATGGGCAAGGTGTTCGTCTCCACCGGCTGCAAGCGCGAGTACACCATGCGCAGCGTGTTCTACGGCACGAAGGGCACCATCATCACCGACAACTCCAACCCCTACATGACCGTGTTCAGGGACTCCAATCCCGACGGCTTCACCGCCCCCGAGCGCGTGCCGATCGAGCTGGCCAGCCATAACACCTTCAAGGAATTCCAGGTCTTCGCCGACGCGGTCCTCTCCGGCGAAAAGGTGCCCACCGACGCCCGCGAGGGCGCGCGCACCGTCGCCGCCTGCCTGGCCTGCATCGAGTCCGCGCGGCTCGGCCGTCCGGTTCACCCCGAGGAGTTTTAGGGAAACGTTGGGGAGGCCGCCTTTTTGAAAAAGGCGCCTCCCCAAGCCCCACCCGGAAAACACGATGATCCACGCAAACAACAGCGGAAGAGAAACGCGGCTCCCCGAATGCGGCGCGGGCTGAGGAAAGTTCATTTCCTCGCGGCGCATCCCCCAAATACCGTGTATTGCCCTCCGGCGCGACATGCCCGGAGGGTTTTCCTGTTGTATGTAAAGGAAACCGGACGGCGAGAGCTGTTAACGCGCAGTCTAACTGTGCGTAATGACGACGCGCCGGAAAGCTGTTATAATTAAAAGACATGTGTTTGAAAGGTGGAAAAACGAATGGAAAGAGAGAACAAGATGGGCACGATGCCTGTCGGCAAGCTGATTATCAACATGTCGCTGCCGATGGTCATTTCGATGCTGGTGCAGGCGCTGTACAACGTGGTGGACAGCGTGTTCGTCAGCCGCATCAGCGAGCAGGCGCTCACGGCGGTGTCGCTGGCCTTCCCGGCGCAGAACCTGATGATCGGCGTGGCGACCGGCACGGGCGTGGGCGTGAACGCGCTGCTTTCCCGTGCGCTGGGCGAAAAGAACAGGGGCCGGGTGAGCAAGGTGGCCGAAAACGGCGTGTTCCTGGCGCTGGTGGGCTACGCGCTGTTCCTGGTGTTCGGCCTGTTTGGAAGCCGGGTGTTCATGGCCTCGCAGACCCAGGTCTCCGAAATCATCGAGATGGGCACGGAGTACCTGACCGTCTGCTGCGGCCTGTCCTTCGGCATTTTCGGCGAGATCATGTTCGAGCGGCTGATGCAGTCCACCGGCCGCACCTTCTATACGATGATCACCCAGGGCGTGGGCGCGATCTTCAACATCATTTTCGACCCGATCTTCATCTTCACGCTGAACATGGGCGTAACCGGCGCGGCGCTGGCGACGGTGCTGGGTCAGATCGTGGCGTTTGTTCTGGCGATCGTGCTCAACCATAAGTACAATCCCGACGTGCGCCTGTCGGCAAAGGGCTTCAGGCCCGACCTGAGGATGATCGGCGAAATCTACGCCATCGGCGTGCCCTCGATCATCATGGTGTGCATCGGCTCGGTGATGACCTTCCTGATGAACAAGATCCTGATCCTGTACACCGCTGGCAAGGAGACCGCCGCGACGGTCTTCGGCGTGTACTTCAAGCTCAACAGCTTCATCTTCATGCCCATCTTCGGCCTGAACAACGGCATCATCCCGATCGTGGCCTACAACTACGGCGCGAAAAACCGTGCGCGCATGATTCAGGCAGTCAAGATCGCGGCGGTCATCGCCTGCAGCGTGATGTTTGTGGGCATGCTGCTGTTCCTGACCATCCCGGGAACGCTTCTGTCGCTGTTCGACGCGTCTGAAACGATGCTTGCCATCGGCGAGCCGGCGCTGCGCATCATCAGCACCAGCTTTACCTTCGCGGGCGTGTGCATCGTGCTGGGCTCGATTTTCCAGGCGCTGGGCCACAGCGTGTACTCGATGATCGTGTCGTTCATCCGGCAGCTGGTGGTGCTGGTGCCCTGCGCGTACCTGCTGGCGCGCGTCGGGCAGCGCGTGGGCAACGACAACCTGGTGTGGCTGTCCTATCCCATCGCCGAGGTGTTCTCGCTGGCCGTGACGCTGATCCTGTTCACGAAGCTGTACCGCAACGTGATTATGGAGGTTCCGCTGCACGGCGAGGAAAACGAGCCGGCCAATTTCTGAGGATACCATGGGCGCCACCGCATTTGCGAGGTGCTGCCCTTGCTATTTTCACGTAAAAAATCGCAGGAAGCGCCCATTTGCAGTGGAAATTTTCACGCGGATGTGGTATGCTTTGTGGAGAATTCAGTGAAAGCGGGGGGACAAGTATGTCCAATCGAGTGCCGGGCATGGTCAAAAAGCTGACCGAAGCCGGCTTTACCCATGCGCTGATCCATAAGCGGCAGAACATGTTCTATCTGACCGGCTACACCGGCGAGGGCTGTCTGTTCGTGGGTCCGGAGGGCGCGGTCATCCTGACCGACTTCCGCTATACCGAGCAGGCCGAGCGCCAGGCGCCCGGATGCCGGATTATCCGAACCGGCGCGGGCGTGCGCCCCTATGAGGAGTGCGCCAAAATGCTCGCCGCCGCCGGCGCGAAGACCCTGGCCATCGAGACCGATTTCGTCACGGTGGACGAGGAAAAGGCGATTGCCGCGGCGATGGAGGGCGTGACCCTCAAGCCGCTGGGCCATGTGATCGACGAGATGCGCATCCTCAAGGACGCGGACGAAATCGCGGCGATCGAGGAGGCCTGCCGGATTTCCTGCAAGGCGTTCGAGCACATGCTGGGCGTGATTCACGCGGGCATGACCGAAAAGCAGGTGCAGGTCGAGCTGGACTACACCATGCTGCGCCTGGGCGCGGACGGCCTGTCCTTCGACACGATTGCCTGCGCGGGCGTGAACGGCTCGCTGCCGCACGCGATTCCTTCCGATCATGTGATTGAGAAGGGCGAGCTGCTGACCATGGACTTCGGCGCGCTGTATCACGGCTATCACGCCGACATGACGCGCACCATCGCCATCGGCGAGGTTTCCGCGCAGCTCGAGGAGATCTACTATACCGTGCTCGAGGCGCAGAAAAAGGCGCTTGACATGCTTCACGAGGGCGTGGTGCTCTCCGACGTGGACAAGTGCGCCAGGGATTTCCTGGAGGCGAAGTACCCGGGCGCGTTCGGCCACAGCCTGGGCCACGGCGTGGGTCTGGACATCCACGAGCAGCCGGGCCTGAGCATGCGCGACCACAGGACGCTGGCGGTCGGCCACGTCGTGACGATCGAGCCGGGCGTATACCTGCCGGGCGTGGGCGGCTGCCGCATCGAGGACATGGGCGTGCTGACCGAAAACGGCTTCAAAAATATGATCTTCGCGCCGAAGGAACTGATCCGGGTCTAGCAAGTTTTCTTGTTCGCCATAGATTATCCATTTACTTATTTTGAGGAGGAACTGACGCATGGTTACTGCGGGTGATTTTAAAAAGGGACTGACTGTTGAGTGGGACGGCGGCGTCTGGACGATCGTGGATTTCCAGCACGTGAAGCCCGGCAAGGGCGCGGCCTTCGTTCGCACCAAGATCAAGAACATCATGACCGGCGCGGTCGTGGAGCGTAGCTTCAACCCCACCGACAAGATGCCCAAGGCCATCATTGAGACCAAGGAAATGGAATACCTGTACAGCGACGGCGATCTGTACTACTTCATGGACAACGAGACCTATGAGCAGATGCCCCTGACCCACGAGCAGGTCGAGGACGCCATCCCCTACATGAAGGAGAACACCGTGGCGACCGTCCGCTTCTTCAAGGGCAGCGCCTTCTCCGTGGAAGCGCCCAACTTCGTCGACCTGAAGGTCACTCACACTGAGCCCGGCTTCAAGGGCGACACCGCTTCCAACACCACCAAGCCGGCCACCGTCGAAACCGGCCTGACCCTGAACGTGCCGCTGTTCGTGGAAATCGGCGATGTGCTGCGCATCGATACCCGTACCGGCGAGTACATGTCCAGGTCTTAATCGATTTTGGAGGGAAAGCATGAACCATTTGACCGATAAGGTTGCCTATATCCGCGGCCTGATGGAGGGCCTCAAGCTGGATACGCAGACGAACGAGGGGAAGATCCTCTCCCAGATCGTCGAGCTGCTCGGCGAGATGGCCGGAGAGCTCGAGGACGTGCAGATCGTGCAGGAGGAAATGAGCAGCTTCGTCGACAGCATCGACGATGATCTGTGCGAGCTGGAGCATGTCATCGGCCTGGACGATGAGGAGGACGACGAAGACGAGGACGAGGAGGACGACGAGGACTTCTCCGACGACGACTTCGGCGACGAGGAATGCACCGGCGACTGCGAGGAGTGCGGAGGCTGCGGCATGGACGAGGACGACGAGAACGTGTACGTCGAGTGCATGTGTCCCAACTGCCAGAGCACCTTCTACGTGCTCGAGCACGAGCTGGGCGACGGCGTCTTCCATGTCTGCCCGCGCTGCGGCGAGAAAATTCATGTAGAACCCGATTACGACGAGGAGATCCCGGTCGCCAAGCTGGCCGACAAGGATCCCGACGAGGAATAAGCGAACAGAGCCGGGCCGCCCCGAGGGTGCGGTTCGGCTTTGCTTGTCTTTGGGGCCTGAGCGGGCGCGTGAAGCGGTTTTGACACATCGCGAGCGCATGATGAAACCTCCCGGGAAGCTGCCTGCTCAGCCTGTGGGGAGGTGCGTTATGGACATTGCGAAGGCGCGGGTGCTGCTTGCGCACAGCGATCCGCACGAGGAGGCCCGGCTTCGGCAGGCGCTGCGTCCATGCCGCCGGGTGGACGCGTGCAGGGATTATCCCGGCCTCGTGCGGGCGATGAATGAGCGGGCGTACGACCTGCTGATTATGCCGGTGGCCGTCTGCGGGGCGGACGCGGAGACGGTGCGCGCCGAAATCTGCGCCCGGCGGGAAATTTCCTGCCCCGCGATGATCGTTCTTTTACCAAACGGCCTTGCGCGGGCCATGCGTTCGTTTTATAATGAAGGGGTCGTGTGCCTGGAGGGCGCGCCGGCAGAGGAAAAGCGGCTGCTTGAGACCCTCGGCGGCCTGAGCGAGGACGACCGCTTGCTCCCCGACTGGGCGGGCGAGGAAAAGGTGCGCGCGGTGCTGGACAGGCTGTCGATCCCGCGCACGCTGAAGGGCTATGACCTGCTGCTTCGCGCCTCGCGGCTGCTGGCGAAAAACGGCCTGCTGATCGGTCGGCTGAAGACCGACGTGTATCCCGCCTGCGGCGAAGGCTCCGGCGAGGCGGCCGAACGCGCCATCCGCCGCGCGATCGAGAGCGCCTGGCTCAAGGGCGATCTGGAGACGCAGTATCGCCTCTTCGGCAACACGATCGACGAGGCAAAGGGCAAGCCTACGAATGCAGAATTTTTGTCACGCGTCGTGGAGACGCTGCGAATGGAGGCATGATTGATGAAAAAAATGAGAAGAGTTGTGCTCATTGTGCTGGACGCCTGCGGCATCGGCGAGTTGCCGGACGCGGCAAAATACGGCGATGTGGGCGCGAATACCCTGGGGCATGTGGTCGAAAAAATGAAGCCCGAGCTTCCGAACATGTCCTCGCTGGGCCTGGGCAATATCGGCGGCTGGAAGGATTACATGGACGAGGAGCCCATCGGCTGCTACGGCAAGATGGCCGAGCAGGCGCCCGGCAAGGACACCACCATCGGCCACTGGGAGATGGCGGGCCTGATTATGGACAAGCCCTTCCCGACCTACCCGCACGGCTTCCCCAAGGAGGTCATCGACCAGTTTGAGGAAGAGACCGGCATGCAGGTGATCGGCAACAAGCCGGCCTCCGGCACGCAGATTATCGAGGAGCTGGGCCCGGAGCACATCCAGACCGGCAAGCTGATCGTGTACACCTCGGCCGACAGCGTGTTCCAGATCGCCGCGCACGAGGGCATCATCCCGCCGATGGATCTGTGGCATATCTGCCGCCAGGCGCGCCGCATACTGACCGGCGAAAACGCCGTGGCGCGCGTCATCGCCAGACCCTTTATCGGCGTGCCCGGCGCGTTCGAGCGCACCGCCAATCGCCGCGACTTCTCGGTCGATCCGATGGGCGACACCATGCTCGACGTGCTCAAGAGCGCGGGCAAGGACGTCATCGGCGTGGGCAAGATCGAGGACATCTTCAATCACCGCGGCCTGACCCGCAAGGATCACGCGGCGGGCAACTCGGCCTGCATCGACTCGACCATCGAGTTCCTGAAGAAGGACTACTGGAGCGGCCTGCTGTTTACCAACCTGGTGGACACCGACATGCTCTACGGCCACCGCAACGATCCCGAGGGCTTCGCCAGGGCGCTCGAGGAGTTCGACCGCCGCCTGATCGAGATCATCCGCCTGCTCAAGGAGGACGACCTGCTGATCATCACCGCCGACCACGGCTGCGACCCGTGCGATGTGTCCACCGACCATACCCGCGAGTACGTGCCGCTGATGGTGTGGGGCCTGGGCGTCAACGAGGGCGTGAACCTGGGCGTGCGCAAGACCTTCGCCGACGTCGCCAAGACCACGCTCGAGGCGCTGGGCGTGTCCAACGCCATGCCGGGCACCTCGTTCTATCGCCAGCTGATCGAGGGTATGGACGACTGACGCGCAAAGCGCAAACCGACTGGGGAGACTGAATTCGGTCTCCCCAGTTTTCTTTTGCCGACGTGTTTTGATGCCAGTTTACGCCAGCGGACAAAGCCGCATAACGTCTTCCTGCGGAGGATACGCTAGAAGTATGATTTTTGCGGGAGGAATGGACGATGTGGAAGAAGCTGGTATGCCTGGCGCTGTGCCTGACGCTGTGCGCGCTGCCCGCGGGGGCGGCGGGGCTGTCCGAGGGCGCGATGGAGGAAAAGGCGCCGATGACGCTGCCCTGCGTGTCGGCGATGCTGCTGGAGCCGGAGAGCGGCCAGATCATTTTCGAGGTGAACGCGGACGAAAAGCGGCCCGTGGCCAGCGTGGTCAAGATCATGACCATCCTGCTGACCGTCGAGGCGGAGGAGGCGGGCAGGCTCAGCCTGACCGACCCGGTCTCGATCAGCGAGAACGCGGCCGGCATGGGCGGCTCGCAGGTGCTGCTTGACCCGGGCGAGACGCAGACCGTGGACACCCTGCTCAAGAGCACCATCGTGGGCAGCGCCAACGACGCGGCGGTCGCCCTGGCCGAGCACATCGCCGGCTCTGTGCCGCTGTTCGTGGATCGGATGAACGAGCGCGCTTCCCAGCTGGGCATGAAGGACACCTGGTTTGTCAACGCGACCGGCCTGCCCGCCGAGGGACAGCACACCACCGCGCGGGACGTGGCGCGCATGGCGGCCGAGCTGGTGAAGCATCCGACCTATTTCCGGTACTCGACCGTCTGGCTGGACGAGGTCGTGCACAACAGCGGCCGAACCACCACCCTGACCAACACCAACCGCCTCATCCGGCTCTACGACGGCTGCGACGGCCTGAAGACCGGCTCCACGAAGGAGGCGGGCTACTGCATGGCGGCGACGGCGGTGCGCGGGGGCATGCGGCTCATCGCGGTGGTGCTGGGCGCGCCCAGCGGGAGCGAGCGCTTCGACGCGGCCAGGCAGATGCTCGACTACGGCTTCGCGGGCTACAGGCGCTATCCGGTGGCCGAGAAGGGCGCGCGCATACGGGGCGAGCTGCCGGTTCGCGGCGGATCTGCGGGCAGCGTGGCGCTCGAGCTGGGCGAGGATCTGACGCTGCTGCTCAAGAAGGGCGAGGAGAGTCTGGTGAGCCTTGAGCCGAGCCTGCCCGAGGCGATCGACGCGCCCGTTGACAGGGGCGAGCGCGTGGGCAGCGTGGACGTGCTGCTGGGGGAGCGGCTGGTGGCCAGGCTTCCGGTCGTGGCGGCGGACGAGGTGCCCGGGCAGAGCTTTTGGGACGGCTGGCGGCGTGTAAAGCAGAACTGGTTTTACGAAAGGTAAAATGTTAACGCGCAGGGCGTTGTAATGTGCGTCGCGACAGGCTATAATACGCAACATGGATAGAATCATGGAGCGGTTTGTCTGGCCGGAGGGGCGCCGGCGGGTGCTCGTCGCGCTGTCCGGCGGGGCCGATTCGGTCGCGCTGACCTGCCTTCTGCGCGAGCTGCCGGGCGGCCCGGAGCTGGTCGCGGCGCACTTTGAACACGGCATACGGGGCGAGGAATCGCTTGCCGACGCGGCGTTTGTGCGCGGCCTGTGCGCGCGGTGGCATATTCCGCTGATCGAGGAGCGCTGCGACGTGCCCGCGCTGGCAAGGGAACGCGGCGTGGGGCTTGAGCAGGCGGCGAGAGATGCGCGATACGCCTTTCTCCGGCGCGCGGCGGCAGAAAACGGCTGCGACGGAATCTGCCTGGCGCACCATCTGGACGATCAGGCCGAGACCGTGCTGATGCACCTGTTTCGGGGCAGCGGGCTTCATGGCCTGCGCGGCATGGCGGCTCAGGAGGGCGACCTTTTGCGCCCGCTGCTGCGCATCCGAAAGACCGAGCTGACGGCCTACCTGACCGGGAGGGGAATCCCCTGGCGGGAGGACGCGACCAACCGTCTGCCCGACACCCCGCGAAACGCGCTCCGGCTCGAGGTCCTGCCCCGCGTCGAGGCGGTCTATCCGGGCGCGGCGCAGGCGATTTCCCGCCTTTCGCGCATCGTGCGGGACGAGGACGAGTACCTGGATGCGCAGGCTCGCGAGTTCGCCGCGCGTTCGGTCAGAGCCCTCCCCACCGGCTGGCAGGTCGCCTGTCAGGCGCATCCGGCGCTTCTTCGCCGGGCGATTCGCCTGCTCATGCCGCTTGAGGGAGAGGAAATTGAGCGCGTGCTGGCGCTTTTGCCGGGCGGCGGGCGGCTGCAGCTGAGCGGCGGCCGAAGCGCCGAGGCGACCGGCGGCAGGCTCTACCTGCTGTCCGGACGAAAGCTGCCTGTGATCGAGGCGCCTTTGTCGCCCGAGGTTGACCTGGGCGAGCTGGGCCGGGTGCGCATCACTCCCTGGGAGGGCGGCGCGATTGCGGACGATCCCTGCGTGCAGGCGATGAGTGCGCGCGCGGTCGAGGGCGCGGTTTTCCGGACGAGAAGGCCCGGCGACTTCATCGTGCCCCTGGGCATGACCGGGCGGCAGAAGCTGTCCGACTACTTCATCAACCGGCACGTCGACCGGCCGCTGCGCGAAATGACGCCGCTGCTCGCCCTGGGCGGCGAGGTGCTCTGGGCGGCGGGAATCGGATTATCGGAAACGGCAAAGCTGCGTTCGGGCGAAAAGGCCCTGCGCTTTGAATACATCGAAAAAAGTCTGTGAGGAATACGAGGAGGAAGAACCATGCATCAGGACCTGTGCAAAATTCTTTTTGACGAGAAGCAGATCGCCGAGCGCGTGCGCGAGCTGGGCGCGCAGATTACCGAGGACTTCAAGGGCGAGGAAATCACCCTGGTGTGCATTCTGAAGGGCTCGTGCGTGTTTTTCGCCGACCTGATGCGCGCGATTGACACGAACTGCGTACTGGACTTCATGATCGTCAAGAGCTACGGCGCGGGCACCGAGTCCAGCGGCAACGTGCGCTTTGTCAAGGATCTGGATTCCTCGATCACCGGCAAGAACGTGATTATCGTCGAGGACATCATCGACAGCGGCCTGACGCTGACCTTCCTGCGCAACAACCTCATCACCCGCGGCGCGAAGAGCCTGCGGATCTGCACGCTGCTGGACAAGCCCGAGCGCCGCAAGCCGGGCGCGGACATCCACGTGGACTACTGCGGCTTCAAGATTCCCAACGAGTTCGTGGTGGGCTATGGCCTGGATTACGACGAGAGCTACCGCAACCTGCCGGTGGTGGGCGTGCTCAAGCCGGAAGTTTACACAAACGTTTGACAACGGCGGGGGAATTCGCCATAAACCGATGCTATAATAAAAGCTGGCTGTTTATTGAGTTATTTCTATACAGACTGAGGGGAAAGCGAGGGATGCTCGTTTGAATCGGGGAAAACTGAGAAAAATTCTGACCGGGCCGCTGATCTATGCGCTGCTCGTGCTGCTCGTGCTGGGCGTGGTGCAGCTTTTCGGCACGACGACCCGGGACGAAATCAAAAAGGCCACCTATACGGAGCTTTTGCAGATGATCGAGGACGACCAGATCGCCAACGTCATGACGCAGGAGAACCGGCTGATCGCCCGCACGGTGGACAGCAAGATTCCCGAGTCCGAGTTCGGCGCGCGCTACAACGTGATCGCCAACTTGGCCAGCGTCGAGCAGTTCTATAACGACGTCAACGCGATTTACGCCAAAAAACTGGGCGTGGCCGCCGACGAGGTGCGCGCCACCGACTACAAGTTCACCGTCACAGTCAAGGAGCCTGAGAGCCCCGCCTGGTGGATCGAGTGGCTGCCGCTGCTGGTGACCGTGCTGCTGTTCATCGGCCTGTGGGTGTTCATGGTTCGCCAGCAGGGCGGCGGCAACAAGGGCGTGATGAACTTCGGCCGCTCCCGCGCGCACGTGAACGACCCCGAAAAGAACAAGGTCACCTTCGCTGACGTTGCGGGCGCGGAGGAGGAAACCGACGAGCTGCGCGAGATCGTGGACTTCCTGAAGGAGCCCAAGCGCTACCTCGACCTGGGCGCACGCATTCCCAAGGGCGTGCTGCTGGTCGGCCCTCCCGGCACGGGCAAAACCCTGCTTGCGCGGGCGGTGGCCGGCGAGGCGGGCGTGCCGTTCTTCTCGATTTCCGGCTCCGACTTTGTGGAGATGTTCGTGGGCGTGGGCGCCTCCCGCGTGCGCGACCTGTTTGAGCAGGCCAAAAAGCACGCGCCGTCCATCGTCTTCATCGACGAGATCGACGCGGTCGGCCGCCAGAGAGGCGCGGGCCTGGGCGGCGGACACGACGAGCGCGAGCAGACGCTCAACCAGCTGCTGGTAGAGATGGACGGCTTTACCGCCAACGAGGGCATCATCGTGATGGCCGCCACCAACCGCTCCGATATCCTCGACCCGGCGCTGCTGCGCCCCGGCCGGTTTGACCGCCAGATCGTGGTCAACTATCCGGACATGCAGGGCCGCGAGGAGATCCTGAAGATTCACGCCAAGGGCAAGCCGCTGGCGGACGACGTGGATCTGGGCGTACTGGCCCGGCGCACGCCCTACTGCACCGGCGCGGACCTGGAGAATATCATGAACGAGGCGGCGATTCTCACCGCGCGCGCCCACAAGGACAAGATCGAAATGGCCACCATCGAGGAGGCCATCTCCCGCGTGAGCGCCGGCCCCGAGAAGAAGAGCCACCGCATCACCGACAAGGACAAGAAGCTGGTCTCCTATCACGAGGCGGGCCACGCGATCGTGTCCTACTACATCCCCGAGTGCGACAAGGTGCACGAAATCTCGATCATCCCGCGCGGCCGCGCCGCCGGCTACACCATGTACCTGCCCGAGGATGAGACCAGTCACGTCTCCAGCCGCAAGCTGGTGGCCATGATGACCAGCCTGCTGGGCGGCCACTGCGCCGAGGAGCTGGCCATCGGCGATGTGTCGACCGGCTCGACCAGCGACCTCAAGCGCGCCACCGACATCGCCCGCAGCATGGTCACCGAGTACGGCATGAGCAAGAAGCTGGGCCCGATGTTCCTGGGCGGCGATCAGGAGGTCTTCCTGGGCCGCAACTTCAACCAGACCCATTCCAACTTCTCCGAGGAGGTCAGCGCGCTGATCGACAACGAGATGCGCGAGATGCTGGAGTCCTGCTACGCCCATGCGGCTTCGCTCCTGACCGAGCATCGCGACAAGCTGGACAGGCTGGCGGAAATCCTGATGGATCGCGAAAAGGTCGACCACGACCAGTTCGTCGCAGTCATGGAAGGCGAAAAGAGCGCCGAGACCGATCAGGCCGCGCAGGCGGAGCCTGAAAACAACTGAAAACACGTATTGGGCGGTTTGCGATGCAAATCGCCTGATGCTGTTTCCCGGAACAGGCGGGACGCGCAAACGGATCTGCGCCCCGCAGGAGGTTTTTGACCGGTGAAGTTTGACTTACACACGCATACGACCGCCTCGGACGGCACCGATACGCCGGCGCAGCTGATTGAGCGCGCCGCGAAACTGGGGTTCGAGCTGATCGCCGTGACCGACCACGATACGGTTTCGGGCCTGGCAGAGGCGAAAGAGGCGGGGGAAAGGCTGGGCGTTCGGGTGATTCCCGGCGTGGAAATCAGCGCGGGGGAAAATCCCGAGGTGCACGTGCTGGGCTATGGCATGCGCGATCTGCCGCGCCTGGAGCAGAGACTGGGCGACATGCGCCTGGCGCGTCGCGACCGCATGTATCAGATGATCGAGCGGCTGCGCGCGGCGGGGATCGAGGTGGACGAGGCACGGGTGTTCGCGCTGGCGGGCGAGTCCCCGGGCCGGCCGCATCTGGCCCGCGTGCTGGTCGAGATGGGCAGGGCGCGCGACGTGCGGGACGCCTTTTATAAGTACCTTTTGCCCGGCCGGGCGGGCTATGTGCCCCGGCAGAAGCTGACCGTGCCCGAGGCGATTCACCTGCTGCGCGAGTGCGGCGCGGCCCCGGTCATCGCGCACCCCGGCCAGAATAAGGGCGCGGCCTTCTGGCTCAGCGACCGGCTCGCGGCGATGAAACAGGAGGGGCTGATGGGCCTCGAGGTCTATCACATGGCCCACACTCAGGCCGAGTGCCAGGCGTTCGACCGCATCGCGCGCAAGCTCGGCCTGCTCGTGACCGGCGGCAGCGACTACCATGGCTCGGTCAAGCAGATTGAGCTGGGCGACGGCATGACCTACTGGCAGACGAAGGACCAGGATCTGGCGGCTTTTTTACAGAAAGTGCAATAGAATGTGGTGACAAAGTGGCCGCCATGTGATATAATAAAATTGATATGCCCGGTATGCCCGGGGAGACACGGAAGATGAACAAGAAGAATTATGGAGGAGCTATGCGCAGGCAGTATGCGGGCAGGCCCAGGAAAAGGCACTACAGGCGCCGAATCCGCTTCATGAGCCCCCTGTTTATTCTGCTGTGTGCGCTGTGCGTCGGACTGATCGTCTGGGGGGTGGCTCCGCTCGTTCGCAGGCCCGCGCAGGACGTGCCCGACGCGAAGAAGACAGCCGATTACTCGAATACCTTTCTGCCCGGCGTGACGGTCAACGGCGAGGAGCTCTCCGGTATGACCCGCGACGAGGCGGTGACCGTGCTGACGAACGAGACGGCCGAGCGGCTGGGCGTGCAGGTGACGCTCACCTACGGCGACAAAACCTGGACGCTGACCCCGTCGGCGATTGGCGCGCAGGTAGACGTCGAGGAGCAGGTGGACGCGGCCTTCGCCTACGGAAAGGATCTGTCCGGCGAAGAGCTCGCGCAGCGGGTCGCCTCGCTTGAAGGCAATCCGGTCGACTGGCCGCTCACCCTGACCTACAACGAGGACGCGCTGAATACCTTCCTTCAGGAAATCAAGCGCGCCGTCGACAGGGAGCCCGTGAACGCGACCATCACGATCGACGGCAGCGAGAAGCCGCAGATCACCGAGTCAGCAAGCGGCCTTTCCCTGGACACAGACAAGCTCAGGCAGCAGATCAGCGACTGCATACTGCGCGGCGAGAATGCCGAGATCGAGCTCACCCCCGAGGAGGTGCTCCCCGAGGTGGACACGATGGAGGTCTCCAGCGAGTTTATACTGCTCGCCGAGTTCTCCACCTCGCTCGAGGGCAGCTCGTCCGACCGAAACAGCAACGTGGCCCTGGCGCTGTCCCACTTCAACGGCCTGGCGGTCAGGGACGGCGAGCAGGTTTCCTTTAACAAGGTGGTGGGCGACCGCACCGAGGCGGCGGGCTTCAAGCCGGCCATCGAGTTCGCGGGAACGACCACGGCCAAGGGCATCGGCGGCGGCGTCTGTCAGGCCTCGACCACGCTCTACGGCGCGATACTGCGCGTGCCGCTGCAGATCGACAAGCGCTATAACCACAAGATGACCGTGAGCTATGTACCGGCCAGTCAGGACGCGACCGTCACCTACCCCGAAAAGGATCTGGTGTTTACCAACACCATCGGCGAGACGCTCTACTTCTTCACCGAGGTCAACACGAAGAAAAAGACCGCGACCGTGAAGATCTACGGCGCGGCGCTGAACTCGGATTACTACATCAACATCCGCACCGAGGTGATCGAGCGCGACATCAAGAGCACGTCCGTGGTCTATAAGGACGACACCGAGGGCAAAAAGGCCTGGTACAAGGATCAGAAGGTGCTCTACAAGGTGGGCAAGACCGGCCTGCGCAGCCGCGCCTACCGCCAGTATGTGAGCATCGCCACCGGCCAGGTCATGCACGAGGAGCTGCTCAGCGAGGACTATTATCAGCCCGAAAGCGACATCTACTGGCGCGGCGTACACGACCGCTAGAAAGGACGCTTCATGAAAAAGTGCTTTTACACCGAAAAGGGCCCCAAGGCCATCGGCCCCTACGCGACCGCCTGCACGGCGGGAAACACCGTTTACTTTTCCGGCATGCTGGGCGTGAACCCGGAGACGGGCGCGCTGGCGGGCGACGTGGCTTCTCAGGCCAGGCAGTCGCTCGACAACCTTTCCGCCGTGGCGGGGGAGATGGGCCTGTCGCTTGACATGACCGTCAAGACCACCGTCTTTCTGACCAATTTGAATGATTTTGCCATCGTCAATGGCATTTATCAGGAATATTTCGGCCCGGACTATCCCGCGCGCTCCTGCGTGCAGGTGGCGGCGCTGCCCAAGGGCGCGCAGGTCGAGATAGAGGCAATCCTATACAAGGCTGAATGAGAACATACGACACAGGAGAGGGGCGCAGTATTTCATGGTTGACAATGCGAAAATTTCCATCTTCGCCGGCAGCGCGGGCCAGGAGTTTGCCGAGCGCATGTGCAAGTACCTCAATATGCCGCTGGGCAAGTCCTCGGTCATCCGCTTTTCGGACGGCAACGTCTTCGTGCGCGCGGACGAATCGGTTCGTGACCGCACCGTGTACCTGGTGCAGCCGATCGGCTTCCGCCCGAACGATGAGTTCACCGAAATCCTGTTCTGGATGGACGCCTTCAAGCGCGCCAGCGCCGCGTCCGTCGTGCTGGTGATGCCCTATTTCGGCTATGCCAAGGGCGACAAGAAGGACGAGCCGCGCGTGTCCATCCGCGCCCGCGTGTGCGCGGAGTGCATGGAGCTGGCCGGAGCCGACCGCGTGATGGTCATGGACCTGCACGCCAGCCAGGTGCAGGGCTTCTTCAAGCGCCCGATGGACCACCTGTACGCCATGCCCGTGCTGGTCGAGTACATCAAGACGCTGAACCTTGAAAACACCGTCGTCGTGTCTCCGGACGCGGGCTATGCCAAGCAGGCCCGCCGCTTCGGTGCGGCGCTGGGTCTGCCGGTGGCCATCGGCGACAAGCAGCGCACTGACCACACCGAGAACGCCGAGGTGCTCGAGATCATCGGCGAGGTCGAGGGCAAGAACGCCCTGATCGTGGACGACTTCTCCATCTCCGGCGGCACGTTGATCAACCTGGCCAAGAACCTCAAGGATCGCGGCGCGAAGAAGATCATCGCCGCGCTGAGCCACAACATCCTCAGCGCCAAGGGCGTGGAGCGCATTGAGGCCAGCCCCATCGACATGGTTATCTCCACCGATACCGTCTTCAACGCCAACACCAAGGATCACCCGCGCTTCAAGACCCTGTCCGTCGCCCCCATCTTCGCCGAGTCCATCAAGCGCTATCACAACTACGGCTCCCTGAACGACCTGTCCTACCGCCTGCCCGAGGACCTGTTCAAGGCCTGCGCCGCCGACGTGGACGAGGACTAATCCCCAAAAAACATCAACGCCCCGAGGCAATACGCTTCGGGGCGTTTTTCGTATGCAGGCCATTTACGCCCGCGTGAGCTTCCTGACCCACTTATAGCTATTGACGCGGATGCAGGCGGGGATGCACTTGAATACCTGGTCGCTGTTGAGCGCGATGATGACCACGATGGGGGAGAGCTTCCACACGAACGCGCACAGAAGCGATACCGGCATCACGATGCCCCAGATGCTCACCAGGTCGAGGATCATGGCAAAGCGCGTGTCGCCGCCGCCGCGGATGATGCCCGTGTTGACCGGCATCTGATAGGACATGGTGAACAGCACCACGCTCTGAATCAGCATGTACGCGCCGGCCAGCTCGCGCGTGCGCTCCGAAATGTCGTACAGCGACAAAAGCGGCGTGCGCACGCACAGCATGATCGCCGCCAGCGTCAGCCCGATGGCCAGGAAAGTCAGCTGAAGCGTCCGGGTGTACTCGCGCAGCTTCTCCATTTTGCCCTCGCCGATCGTCTTGCCGATCAGTATCGAGGCCGCGGACGCCGCGCCGACCGACGTGACCTTGAGCAGCAGAAACACGGTGGAGGAAATCGACTGCGCGGCGATGGCACTGTCGTCCAAATGGCCCAGGATCACCGTCTGCAGCGCGTTGGATACGCCCCACAGCGTGGCCGTGCAGGCGACCGGCAGCGTCACGCGCAGGTAATCGCGCAGCATGACCCTGTCCACATGCAGGCAGTCGCGCATCCGCAGCGAGAGCCTTTTGTCCCGGAAGAACACCGTGTACGCCACCAGCGCAAATTCGACGATCCGGGCGGTCAGCGTGCCGATGGCGGCGCCGCGCACGCCCATTTCAGGCAGGCCGAAGCGGCCGTAGATCAGCAGCGCGTTGAGCGTGCAGTTGACCGCCAGCGCCAGCAGCGAGGCCTGCAGCGCGATCTTCACCTGCTCCACCACCCGCATCGTGCTCAGCAGCACGGCGGTCAGCGTGAAGAACAGGTAGGAAAAGCGGATGATGCGCAGGTATTTCACGCCCTCGGAAACGAACTCAGGCTGACTGGTGAACAGCCTGAGCGTGCCCGCGGGAAACAGGCTGACCAGCGTGAACAGCAAAAGCGACAGCAGGATCTCGCCCCGCAGCGCGATCGAGCTGAGCTGCCGGATTTCCTTCAGGCGCTTCTGGCCCCAGTACTGGCTGGCCAGCACGATCATGCCGTTGCCCAGCGCGTAGGCCACCTGCTGCAGCACGAACTGAATCTGATTGACCGCCGCCACGCCCGACAAACTGGCCTCCGAATACGCCCCCAGCATCAGGTTGTCGGCCAGGTTTACCGACAGGATCACCGCCTGCTCCAGCATCAGCGTCAGCGCCAGCTTCGCAAACGTGCGGTAAAAGGACTTGTCCCGCGTCAGTATCACTTTGCACACCGCCTTTTTCCTCAGTCACCACGCCATTATACCACACGTCCCGCCCGAGCGCAACCGCGAGAAGGGCGAGGAAACACGGCCGGACGCCGCCCGGCGGGAAGGCGGCCCTGGCAATGCTCCGCTCAAAATAATAAATAACCGGAAGAGGATTGACGAAAAACGCCGGACAGGATATACTAAAGTAGGATAAAAGTGGAATCTGCTCAGCAGACAGTCAAAGGACGGGAAAGTATGGAGAATATTCGCAATTTCTGCATTATCGCGCACATCGACCACGGCAAGTCCACGCTGGCAGATCGCCTGCTGGAGGCCACGGGCGTGATGGCGCTTCGAGATATGACCGACCAGGTGCTCGACTCGATGGAGCTGGAGCGTGAGCGCGGCATCACGATCAAGTCTAAGGCGGTGCGCCTGCCCTATAAGGCCAAGGACGGCAAGACCTACATGCTCAACCTGATCGACACCCCCGGCCACGTGGACTTCACCTATGAGGTCTCCCGCGCGCTGGCCGCCTGCGAGGGCGCGATCCTGGTGGTGGACGCGTCGCAGGGCATCGAGGCGCAGACGCTGGCCAACGTGTACATGGCGCTCGAGCACAACCTCGAGATCCTGCCGGTGGTCAACAAGATCGACCTGCCCAGCGCGCAGCCCGAGGTGGTCAAGAAGGAAATCGAGGACGAAATCGGCCTGGACACCTCAAACTGCCCGCTGATTTCGGCCAAGCAGGGCATCGGCATCGAGGACGTGCTGGAGGACGTGGTCGCGCACGTGCCCGCGCCGGCCGGCGACCCGGACGCCCCGCTGCAGGCGCTGATTTTCGACTCGTACTACGACAACTATCGCGGCGCGATCAGCTCGGTGCGCGTGATGCACGGCACGGTCAAGGTGGGCGACCGCATCCGCATGATGGCCGGCAGGTGCGAGTTTGACGTGACCGAGGTGGGCGCGTTCACGCCGACCGGCTATTACCAGACCCCGACCCTGTCCGCGGGCGAGGTGGGCTATATCGCCGCCTCGATCAAGGACATCGCCGATATCCGCGTGGGCGATACCATCACCCTGGCGGACAATCCGGCCTCTTCGCCCCTGCCCGGCTACAAGCCGGTGCTGCCCATGGTCTACTGCGGCATTTACCCGGCCGACGGCGCGAACTATGAGGCGCTTAAGGACGCGCTGACCCGCCTGCGCCTGAACGACGCGGCGCTCTCGTTCGAGCCGGAGACCTCCATCGCACTGGGCTACGGCTTTCGGTGTGGCTTTTTGGGTCTTCTGCACATGGAGATCATCCAGGAGCGCCTGGAGCGCGAGTTTGACCTCGACCTGGTCACGACCGCGCCCAGCGTGGTGTACAAGGTCAACAAGACCGACGGCACGACCATCTCCATCGACAACCCCAGCAACCTGCCGCCCGTGACCGAGATTTCCTCGATGGAGGAGCCGATGGTCAACGCGCAGGTCATTACGCCTCAGGACTACGTGGGCGCGATCATGGAGCTGTGCCAGGAGAAGCGCGGCGTGTTCCGCAACATGAAGTACATCGACGGCGGCCGCGTGCAGCTGCTCTACGACCTGCCGCTCAACGAGGTCATCTACGATTTCTTCGATCAGCTCAAGAGCCGCACCCGCGGCTACGCCTCCTTCGACTACGAGCTCAAGGGCTACGCGGTGAGCGACCTGGTCAAGCTGGACATCCTGCTCAACGGCGACACCTGCGACGCGCTGTCCATCATCGTGCACAAGGATCGCGCCTACGCCCGCGGCCGCTCCATCGCCGAAAAGCTCAAGGACGTCATCCCGCGCCAGCTCTTCGAAATCCCGATTCAGGCGGCGGTCGGCGGCAAGATCATCGCCCGCGAGACCGTCAAGGCGCTGCGCAAGGACGTATTGGCCAAGTGCTACGGCGGCGACATCACCCGCAAAAAGAAGCTGCTCGAAAAGCAGAAGGAAGGCAAGAAGCGCATGCGCCAGGTCGGCTCCGTCGAGGTGCCCAGCGAGGCGTTCATGGCCGTGCTCAAGATGGACTAGTCGGCAGGCAGTGCCTGCACCCACTTGCTGCCGGCAGGCTGAGCCTGCATGCATTTGCTGCCGCCGGTTCTATCGACGACCATTGGCCGCCATAGATTGGAGCGGCCAAGGTCTTCGCCGGGCAGTGCCCGGCTCCACCTGCTGCCGCCGGTTCTATCGACGAATTCGGGAACCATAGATTGGAGTTCCCGAATTCTACGAATCTGCGGGATTCCCTTGCGGATTGTGAGTCGGCGCCGCCGACTGCCGCGGAATCATAAGAAAACAGGCGGCTGCGGGGTTCGCATTCTCACACAAAAGAACGATCAACGGAAGGACAACGAAACAGATGAACGCTTTGAAGGGATGGGACAGCCTGCTGATCTGCCTTGCGCTGACGCTGCTGCTGGGCGGGGTCTGTGCGGCCGAAACGGCGCAGGACATCACCGCCGCGTGCAAGGTGAAGACCTCGGAGGGCAAGGCAAGCCGCTTCCTAGACGAAAAAATCTCCTCCTCGTGGGGCTATGAAAACCCGAACGCCACGATCAGGATCGAGCTGCCCGCGGACGCGACCCCGGGCGCGCTGATGATCAAGTGGAAATTCGACCCGACCGGCTACCTCCTTGAGGAGTACGACGCGGATCAGAACCTGCTCGCCTCGCGCGACCAGACCTGTACCTTCCCGAACATCAGCAGCTATTACACGCTGGACGTGCGCACGCGCTACGTCACCCTGACCATGACGGCGATGGATCAGCGCATCAGCACGCTGCGCGTTTACTCGGCAGGCGAGCCGGACGCGGACACGCAGATCTGGGACGACCAGCTGACCAAGGCCGACCTGATGGTGGTCTCCACGCACCAGGACGACGAGCTGATCTTCTTCGGCGGCATCATTCCCTATTACGACCTGGTGCAGGGCAAGGCCACTCAGGTGGTCTACATGGCAGACTGCGCCCGCAGCCGCCGCGAGGAGGCGCTCAAGGGCCTGTGGGTGATGGGCGTGCGCACCTATCCCGAGTTCATCAACCTGCTCGACGAGCACATCCGCTCCTACGACCAGACGCTCGCCGACTGGGGCGGCACGGACAACGTGACCGAGCAGCTGGTGGAGCGCATTCGCCGCTTCCGCCCGGAGGTCATACTGACCCACGACCTGAACGGCGAGTACGGCCACAATCAGCACAAGGTGACTGCCCGCACCATGCAGGCGGCCATCGAGGCGGCGGCCGACCCCACGCGCTATCCGGCCTCCGCGCAGCTCTACGGCGCCTGGCAGACCAAAAAGCTGTACCATCATCTGTACGGCGAAAACCGGGTATACATGGACTGGAACACGCCCTACGAGCAGCTGGGCGGCCTGACCCCGCTTCAGTCGGCGCAGCTGGGCTACAGCAAGCACGTCTCGCAGCACAAGTATTATCAGGTGGTCGCGGGCGGCCAGTACGACAACTCCATCTTCGGCCTGGCCTATACGACCGTTGGCCCTGACACCGAGGGAAAGAACGACCTGTTCGAACACATCGACGAGGAAACACCGCGCGACGATTCGCAGCTGCGTGAGGCCCCGCGCGACACGCAGACCGAACCCGTCCAGGCGACTGACGCGCCCGCCGCTTCCGACGCGCCCGACGCAGCGCTCATCCAGCCGACCGACGTGCCCGATGCTCCCGCCGCCCCGCCTGCGAAGAAGAAGCACAACGGCTGGAAGTGGGTGCTGGGGATCGGCCTGGCAGGCGCGATCTGCGCGGCGATACTTCGGCAGCGGCAGATCAACCGCGAGCGGGAACGTGAACGCCGCAGGCGCGCGGCCCGTCGCGCACGCCGTCTGGCGCAGCAGCGCGCCCAGCAGCGCAGAGGGTAACGATCGAGAGGCGGCCTTTCTGAGAAAGACCCCTCTCGAGCTCTCCCGGAAAGCACTTTGATCCGCGAATAGTATGGACGGAAAGATATGCGGTATCCCGAATGAGGCGTGGTTCCCACGTTACTTTCTGTAAAACTCTTCATATGGACGTGCGGTAGCGGGTGGAGACAGCGCCGACCAGCAATCTGCAACGCGAGTTGGCAGACCTAAGACATTTCAATTTGAGGCGGCCAACGGTCGTAAAAAAGGTGCGCGGCAGCAGTTACCCCCCGGCCACTGCCAGGTGGGCGCTGCTCGACGCGTTTTCATCGATGCTGTCATTGAGCGTAGGACAAGTAAGCTGATGGGGCGCAGCATCGAGTCGCGAAAACACGAAGAATCTGGAGGCTCTGATTTATGGCCGACAGATTCGTGTGGCCGGCGTGAGCAGTTGGCTCCGGGCACTGCCTGGTCAGAAAGGCGGCCTCCCCAACGTTCCCCCCAAGAAAGGATTCGTATGAAAAAAGCGATTGTTTTGGTGCTGCTGGCGGCGATGTGCTGCCTGTGCGGATGCGGCGCGTCTCAGGTGACGCAGGGCGGCGTGACGTATGAGCTGTCCGGCGGCGAGGCGGCGCTGGTGCGCTTTGCGGGCGGCTCGAACGACGTGACGGTTCCGGACGAGGTGAGCGGCTGCGCGGTCACGTCGATTGCGCAGGGCGCGTTTACCTCGGCGAAGGGGCTGACGTCGGTCTCGCTGCCACAGGGCCTGCGCACGGTGGGCGACTATGCCTTCGCCAAGTGCACGGCGCTGGTGCAGGTGACCTTCCGCGGCGAGAGCCTGACCAGCCTGGGCGAGGGCGCGTTCGCCGCCTGCCACGCGCTGGGCGAGGTGACGCTGCCGCAGGGGCTGCAGGCGATCGGCAAGGAGGCCTTTTCCGACTGCCGGGCGCTGACCCGGGTGAGCATTCCGGGCACCGTGACCTCGATCGGCGCGCGGGCCTTTTCGCAGTGCGCGCTGCTGGGCGCGGTGCAGCTGCCGCCGGGGCTGACCGAACTGGGCGAGCACGTGTTCGCCGGGTGCGCGTCTGTCCGGCTGATCGTGTTCGAGGGCACGGTGGGTGAGGAATACGCCCGGCAGTACGAGCTGCCCTATGAGCTGGAGGACTGACATGGCCGATTTTGCGCTGTACCTGCACGTGCCCTTCTGCAGGCGCAAGTGCGCCTACTGCGACTTTGCCTCCTGGGCGGGCCGGGAAGAGGCAATTGAGCCCTACCTGCGCGCGCTGAGAGGCGAAATCCGGGCGCAGGGCGAGCGCTGCGCGGCCGGACGCACCGTCACCAGCGTGTTCTTCGGCGGCGGCACCCCCTCGCTGCTCTCCGGCGGGCAGGTGCAGGCGCTCCTGGACGAGCTGCGCGCCACGTTCGCCTTTTCCCCGGACGCGGAAATCACTCTGGAGGGCAACCCCGGCACGCTGACACGGGAGAACCTGCGCGCCTATCGCCAGGCGGGGGTCAACCGACTCAGTCTGGGCGTGCAGTCGTTTTCAGATGCGCTGCTGGCCCGCGTCGGCCGCATCCACACGGCAAAGCAGGCCGAGGAAGCGGTGTCTTTGGCGCGCGAGGCGGGCTTTGATAACCTGAACCTTGACCTCATGTACGGCCTGCCCGGTCAGTCTGAGGAAGATTTTTCCCAGTCCGTCCGGCGCGCCGCCCAACTGGACGCGGAGCATTTGTCGCTTTACTCGCTGATCCTTGAGGAGGGCACGCCGCTCTTCCGGGCGGTGCAGGCGGGGGAGTACACTCTGCCGGACGACGAAACCACCCTCGCCATGCAGCACGCGGCCGAGGCCTTTCTCAGTCAGGCCGGCTACACGCGCTACGAAATCTCCAACTACGCCAAAGAAGGCCGCGAGTGCCGCCATAACCTGCTTTACTGGAGCCGGGGCGAATACCTGGGCCTGGGCTGCGCCGCGCACTCGCTGATGGAGGAGACGCGTTTTTCCAACCCCGAGCGCCTGGACGAGTACCTGGCAGGCGCGCGCGCGGCCAGCATCGAGCGCCTCACGCCGTCCGACCGGTACGAGGAACAGGTCATGCTCGGCCTGCGCACCCGCGAGGGCGTGCCGGAATCGCTCTTCACAGGCCGCGAGCCGGTCGTCGCCCGCCTGATCGACGGCGGCTTTCTCGCCCGCGAAAACGGCCGCGTCCACGCTACCCAGACCGGCGCCGATCTGCTCAACGCGCTGATCCTGGAGCTGACGTAGGGGAGGGGAAGACGTTCGAGAGGCCGCCTTTTTGAAAAAGGCGCCTCTCGAGCTCTCCCGGAAAACACTATGATCCGCCTGACAAGGGATAATGTAGAAATGCACTTCCCCGAATGAGGCGTGGGAGGTATAGGCATGCCGACCGGCGATGCGTCCTCTCTTGAAAGGGAGCTGAGCAGCCTGACGTGTGAGGGGCAGTAATGCGTGCCCCGAATGAGTCGTTGGGTGGGGACGTTTTTCCCAAAAGCGTCTGCACAGAGCGAATGCCTCTCCTGAAAGGGGAGGTGCCTGCAGCGCAGGCGGAGGGGTTCAAAAAAACGCAGACCCTGAGCGCTTCAATTTATGGCGCTCAGGGTCGTCGATAGAACCCGCGGCAGCAGGTGGCAGTCGGCCCTGCCGACCGTCGATAGAACCCGCGGCAGCAGGTGGCAGTCGGCCCTGCCGACCGTCGATAGAACCCGCGGCAGCAGGTGGCAGT
>CAKUFI010000032.1 GCA_934647305.1 uncultured Clostridia bacterium
CTCCAATATATGGTTCCCGGATTCGTGTTAGAATCGGCGGTAGCAGCCGGGTGCAGGCTCAGCCTGCCGGCCGGACAAACTTCGGTTGGGGTCTGGAGGAGCGCGAAGCGAAGCGGAGCCTCCCCCAGCCCGCGGCGGGCAGCGCCCGCCCTTGAGTTTTCCGGGGAAACCCGGAAAACCAAAGAATCCGGGAACTCTAATTTATGGTTCCCGGATTCGTCGCCTGAACCCGCGGCAGCAAGTGCGTGCAGGCTCAGCCTGCTAGTCGAGTTCCTTTTTGCCGGTGTACAGCTCGTAGTAGCGGCCCTTGAGCGCGAGCAGATCGTCGTGGTCGCCGCGCTCGATGATTTCGCCATGTTCGAGCACCATAATGGCGTTGGCGTTGCGCACGGTGGAGAGCCGGTGCGCGATGACGAAGGTGGTGCGGTTCTTCATCAGGTGATCCATGCCCTGCTCGATCATGCGCTCGGTGCGGGTATCGACCGAGCTGGTGGCCTCGTCGAGCACCAGGATGGGCGCCTTGCTCAGCGCCGCGCGGGCGATATTGAGCAGCTGGCGCTGTCCCTGGGACAGGTTCGCGCCGTCGCCCTCGATCATGGTGTCGTAGCCCTTGGCGAGCCGGGTGATGAACGGATGCGCGCTGACCATCTTGGCGGTCTCGATGACCTCCTCGTCGGTCGCGTCCAGCCGGCCGTAGCGGATGTTCTCCATCACGGTGCCGGTGAACAGGTGGGTATCCTGCAGCACCATGGCGATGTTCTCGCGCAGGTAATCGCGCTTGTAGTCCTTAATGTTCACCCCGTCGATGGTGATCGTGCCCTTTTCCACGTCGTAGAAGCGATTGAGCAGGTTGGTGACAGTGGTCTTGCCCGCGCCGGTCGAGCCGACGAAGGCGATCTTCTGGCCGGGCTTGGCGTAGAGCGAAATGTCCTTGAGAATCACCTTGTCCGGGTTGTAGCCGAAGGTCACATGATCGAGCACCACATTGCCCTGCAGCTGCGCGGGCGCGATCGCGCCGGGCTGATCCGGCTCCTCAGGCTGCGCGTCCATGACCGCGAACACGCGCTCCGCGCCGGCCAGCGCCGAGAAAATGGCGCTCATCTGCATGGAGATCTGGTTGATGGGCATCGAGAACTGGCGGGAATAGTTGGCGAACACGGTCAGCGCGCCGGGCGTGAAGCCGCTGGTGCACATCATGACGCCGCCCAGGCCCACGGTGATGGCGTAGCTGATCTGGCTGGTGTTGCCCATGACCGGCCCCATGATGCCGCCGAAGAACTGCGCCTTGAACTGCTTGTCGCGCATGTCGTCGTTGAGCAGCTCGAACTCCTGCACGCAGTCCTCTTCGTGGTTGAATACCTTGACCACCTTCTGGCCGGTGACGTTCTCCTCGATATAGCCGTTGACCGCGCCCAGAGCCGCCTGCTGGCCGCTGTAGTACTTGCGGGACAGGCCGGAGATCCACGCGCCGCCCTTGGCGAAGATCGGGATGAACGCGATGGTCACCAGGGTCAGTATCCAGTTGGTGGTGATCATGAACACGAAGGTGCCGATCAGCGTAATCACGCCGGAGAAGATGCTGGTCAGCGAGTTGCTGAGCATGGTGTCGATGTTATCGACGTCGTTGGTGTAGCGGGACATGACCTCGCCGGTGCTGTTGGAGTCAAAGTAGCGCACGGGCAGGCGCTGCATCTTGACGAACAGGTCGTTTCGGATGCTCTCGATGGCGCTCTGCGACACGGTCATCATCAGCCGCGCCTGCAGGTAGGTCGCCGCCAGGCCGATCAGGTACACGCAGGCGAGCACCAGCACGCCCGAAAGCACATAGAAGGTGACCTTCTGCGCGGCGCCGGTCAGCAGCGAGGCGATAAACGGCGTGTCGGCCAGCGCGCCGATGATGCGGTCGGCGTTCTGCTCCATGGCGCTCATTTTGATTTCCGCCGCCGGGTTCACCGCCAGGGTAATCCGGTCGATAATCGGGGCCAGCAGGTAGGAGCCGCACAGGCTGGCCACCGTCTGAAGCAGCATGCACAGCGCCACAAAAATCAGGCGCAGCTTATACCTGGCTACATACCTGAGCAGGCGCGCGATGGTTGCCCGCGCGTTCTTGGGCTTGCCGTGGCCGCCCCGCATGCCGGGGCCGCCGGGGCCGCGTCCGCCGGGGCCGCGTCCGCCCGGGCCTTTAGCCGTGCTGTTGTACTGCTGCTGAAGTCTTTCCAGTGTGCGCGCCATCTTACGCCTCCTCCTTTCTGTCCGTCTGAGAGTAGTAGATCGCCTGATACTCGGCGTTGTTCGCCAGCAGCTCGTCGTGCGTGCCGATGCCGGTGATGCGGCCGTTGTCCATGACAATGATCTGATCGGCGTCCTTCACCGAAGAAATCCGCTGCGCGATGACGATCTTGGTCGAGTCGGCCAGCTCGTTTTTGAAGGCGTTCCGAATCTGCGCCTCGGTCGCGGTATCCACCGCGCTGGTCGAGTCGTCGAGGATCAGAATTTTCGGCTTCTTGAGCAGCGCACGGGCGATACACAGCCTCTGCTTCTGACCGCCGGACACGTTCGCGCCGCCCTGATCGATTTTGCTTTGATAGCCGTCCTGGAAGGCGGAGATGAACTTGTCGGCCTGCGCGCTGCGCGCGGCGGCGACGATCTCCTCCTGGGTGGCGTTCTCGTCGCCCCAGCGCAGGTTCTCCTCCACCGTGCCGGAGAACAGCACGTTCTTCTGCAGCACCATGCCCACGCCCTCGCGCAGGTTGTGCAGGCTGTAGTCCCTGACGTTTACGCCGTCCACCAGCACCTCGCCCGCGTCCGGGTCGTACAGGCGCGGTATCATCGACACGAGGGTGGACTTGCCGCAGCCGGTCGAGCCGATAATGCCCACCACCGAGCGCGGCCTGATGGTGAAGGACACGTCCTCAAGCACCCTGCCCTCGCTGTTCTTGTAGTAGCGGAAGGTGACGTGGCGGAACTCCACCCTGCCCTCCTTCACGGTCAGGCTCTTGTCCCGGGCGTCCTCGTCGCTGATGTCGGGCTGCTCGTCGAGCACCTCGGAAATACGCCTGAGCGAGGCCAGCGAGCGCGACGAAATCATCAGCAGGAAGGTCACCATCATCAGGGAGGACAGAATCTGCGTCACATAGGTCAGAAACGCCGACAGGTCGCCCACCGCCATGCCGCCGCCCAGCACGATCCTATGCCCCAGCAGCAGCACGGAGAGCGTCGTGCCGTACATGAACACCGTCGTCACCGGCTGCATGAAGATCATGACCCGTATCGCGCGCAGTCCGGCCGTCTTCAGGCTCCTGTTGGCCCTGCCGAACTTCTGCTCCTCGTGATCCTCGCGCACGAAGGACTTCACCACGCGCATGTTGGTGATGTTCTCCTGCACGACCGAGTTGAGCGCGTCGATTTTAGTCTGCATGGCCTGGAACCGGGGGAAGCCCACCCGGGTAATCAGGAACACCGACAGCAGCATCAGCGGCACCGACACCGCGAACACCACCGCCAGCGACGGCTTGATGGCGATCGCCATGATCAGCGCGCCGATCATCATGCCGGGCGCGCGCAGCGCCATGCGCAGCAGCATGTTCACGAAGTTCTGCACCTGGGTCACGTCGTTGGTCAGTCGGGTAACCAGCGAGCCGGTGCTGAAATGGTCGATGTTGGCGAAGGAGAAGGTCTGGATCTTCCTGTACACATCCGCGCGGATGTCCGCGGCGAAGTTGACCGACGCCTTCGAGGCGAAGTAGGCCCCGCCCACGCCGCCCGCCATCATGAGCAGCGCGGTCAGGATCATCAAAAGGCTGGTGCCGACGCTGCCGCCGATGGTCAGCGTGCCCGCGTTGCCGCTGTTGATCACGCTGGAGAGCAGCTTGGGCAGCAGCACCTCGCCGATCACCTCCACGATCATGCACAGCGGGCCGAGGATGAAATAGGTCTTGTACGGCTTCACGTATTTAAGCCACCGCTTCACGTTTCGTCCACTCCTTTTGTCTGAGAGTCCCGCTCGTTCAGGCTCTCCTCGTATCGATTCAGGTTCTCCATGATTTTGCCCAGGGTGTCGCACAGCGCCTGGATTTCGTCCTCGCGCAGGCCCCTGAACATGGCCCGCTCGATCTCTTCAAAATAGCTGCGCGACTGCTGCACGATCTGCATGCCCGCGGGCGTAATGCTGATCTGGTTGCGCCGGTTGTCGCTGTCGCAGCCGGTCTTTTCGATGTATCCGCCCTGCGCCAGCTTCTTGATCGTCGCCGCCACCGAGGCCTGGCTCATATTCATGTTCTCGGCGATTTCCTTCTGGGCGGGAATCTTGCCCGTGCGCGACAGGTACATCAGCATCCAGTGCTGGCTGTTGTGCACGCCCAGTCCGCTCAGCCGCTTCTCCACGACCCGGTGGTGCAGCCGCGAGTCGCAGATCAGCACGCCCACCGCCCGGTGCGCGAGCGTGACCTTCATCTCTTTTCCGTCCATCATGCGCTCCTTTCCTTTAATAATTAGCTAGTTGATCATTAGGACGTTGACTATTATATCATCGGCCGTCCCTCCTGTCAATGTCGTTTTTCAGTACGTCTGTGTAAATTCCCTGTTCTCTCCCCCACTTTCTCTTCATAGGCTTGTGGAGAAAAGGAGGGATTCCCGTGAAGCATCAAACATCCGTATCGCTTCTGACAATCGCCTGCCTGCTCCCCGCGCGCGCCCTGGCCGAGGAAGTCGCCGCCGCCCCGCCGCAGAGCCTGTTTTCCTGGGGCGAGTTGGGTACGCTGGCGGGGGCAACCGCCGCCACGCTGCTCATCGTGCAGTTCGCCAAGCTCCCGCTCGACAGGGTCTGGAAGATCCCCACCCGCCTGCTCGTGCTGGTCGTCGCCTTTCTGATCCTGCTCTTCGCCCAGATCTTCACCGCCGGCCTGTCTCCCGAGTCGCTGCCTCTGATCGTGCTCAATTCCTTCCTGGTCGCGGCCGCCGCCATGGGCGCGTACGAGGTCGCGCAGCGGTCGTGAGCATGTGTTTACCTATTATATAATGGTTTGAAGCGACACGAAGCGGCCTTTTTCAAAAATCCTTTGGAAAAACTGTCTTTTTCAGGAACCAACGCACAGACCCCCTCGTCAAAGGAACGAAGGATGGTGAAGAAGGATGAAAAAGCTTACCAAGTACCTGTCTCTCATTCTGGCAGTCATTCTTTCGCTGACCAGTCTGAGCGGCGCTGTCGCCGAGGAGATCGGCGATCAGATCACCTTTGCGTATTATGTCAACGACGGCCTGCTCTGCCAGCTCGGCGTGGAGGGTGAAAGCACCCGCCCCGCGACGAAGATCGTGGCCCAGCTGGACCAGGCGACCGTCTACTACTGGATGGCTCCCGCGGAAGGCGAGACGGCCGGCCGGCTGTACGTCGACTCTTTCCTGAGCAGCAACTCGGAGCCCACCCTGATTTCCGATCAGGTGTACGGCGAGCCGGTGTACGTTCAGAAGGACTCGAAGATCTACTTCCTGGATGCGTCTGACTCCCGCCTGCTCAAGGCGGTTCAGGTCGCGCCCTATCAGTTCAACATCGCCGCGGGCGACGTGGCGACCCTGCCCTTCGCGGACACGACCCTGAGCGACTCGCTCGAGGGCCTGCACGTGGAGCGCGAAATCGCCGCGGGCCTGTACGTCAACCGCATCTTCGACCCGGCGACCGGCACGCTGGTTTCCAGCACGCTCGATCCCGAGGCCGAGTATCACCTGTTCGGCACGTTCGAGACCCAGCAGAAGGACGGCAGCGGCCTGCAGCTGCGTGCCGAGGCCAGCGAGACCTGGCGCCTGCTGAGCGACAAGCTGGCCGATTGCCAGGCCTCTGACGGCCGCGACCTGTACTACGGCGTGTACGACGAGACCACCGGCCAGACCACGGTGTATTCCTACAACGTGGACACCATGCAGATTGCCGCGCTGGCTGTCGTGCCCGCGATGGTCGAGCGCATGGTCGCCTACGGCAATGTCGTTGCGATGCTGTCGGATACCGGCGTGCTGCGCCTGGTCGACAAGACCACCGGCGTGGTCACCGAGCGCGGCGACTACAGCCAGGTGACTCTGCCCAACGATACCGCCGCGGTCACTCAGTTTGACCTGAGCCTGGCGGGCAACTACGTGCTGGTGTACGGCCTGCGCGCCGACAACGGCCTTTCCGAGGTCATCGAGATGGTCGAGCTGCCGGCGGTCAATCCGACCACCGAGCCCATGCCCACTGTGACCATTGTGCCCACCGCGACCCCGGCCCCCACGGCAACCGCCGCCCCCACCGCCACCCCCAACCCCTACCCGACCCTGCAGAACGGCTCCCGCGGCGAAGCGGTGACCAGGCTCCAGAAGCGCCTGAACGAGCTGGGCTTCTCCTGCGGCAAGGCGGACGGCGTATTCGGCGAAAAGACTCGCGTCGCCCTGCTCTACTTCCAGGATCAGACCGGCCTGCGCCAGGACGGCATTGCCGGCGCGGCGGTCCAGAAGAAGCTGTACGCCTCCGACGCGCCCGAGTACGTCAAGTACGTCGAGAAATCCCGCGGCGACGCCGGCATTCGCGTGCAGGATCTGCAGAACCGCCTGCGCGAGCTGGGCTACCTGGCCGACGCGGCCGACGGCGAGTTTGGCCGCCGCACTCAGGACGCCGTGAAGCTGTTCCAGGAGGAATGCGGCCTGCGCGTGACCGGTAAGGCCACCGTGGCCACCCTGCGCGAGCTGTTCGCCTCCGACGCGCCCATCTGCAGCACCTACATCACCCTGCAGCGCGGCGACTCGGGCAAGCGCGTCAGCGAGCTGAACAAGCGCTTGGTTGAGCTGGGCTACCTGACCAAGGAGAGCAGCCGCTACAGCAAGGACACCGAGGAAGCCGTCAAGTGGTTCCAGAGCGTCAACAACCTGACTGTCAGCGGCGTGGCCGATACGACCACTCTGAAGGCGATCTTTGCTTCCGGCGCGATCGTGGCTCCCACTGCCACCCCGACCGCCGAGCCCACGGCGACCCCCGAGCCCACCGCGACTGCCGAGCCCACTGAGGCGCCCACGACCGAGCCCACTGAAGCCCCGACTGAGGCTCCTACCGAAGCGCCCACCGAGGCCCCGACTGAGGCTCCCACCGAAGCGCCCACGACCGAGCCCACCGAGGCCCCGACTGAGGCTCCTACCGAAGCGCCCACCGACGCTCCCACTGACGAACCCACGACCGAGCCTGAACCCACCGCCGAGCCTACTGCGACTCCCGCGCCGGTTCAGTGGGTCGTGACTAGGGATCAGCTCAAGGTGCTGGTCGACCTGCTCAACAAGCAGTACCCGGCCGACCCCGCGACCTACACCGAGGACAACGCGGCCAAGTGGCTGCAGCAGCAGCTGGTCAAGCTGACCTACCTGCCCACCGACTTCACGATCAACAGCGTCTATGACCAGACCACCCGCGATGCGGTCAAGGCCCTTCAGAAGAAGGAGCTCACCGACACAAGTGCCTACACGGACGCGACCTGGGGCATCGTGGATGAGGCGACCTTCAACAAGATCGTCGAGCTGATCGACAAGCTGGGTTAACCCGCACAATTCGCCTGCGAAGAGGCCAAGCGCTTCTTCGCAGGCGCTTTTTTGTGCCGCAGCGCGTTGACTTTCCGCGGAAAAGATGCTATAATAGAACAGCTTGCTGATGTGGTGGAATGGCAGACACAGGGGACTTTGGCGCGGCCCTCAGAGGCCGCCGCGGAGCACCGCACGGGGAAACCCTGCGCGTGAATGCCGGCTAATTCGGCGAACCTCCCTCGCGGACAACGCCGAGCTAAGTCAATGGCTCCCATTGTAAACGTGTAGAGACTATACACCGGCCGCCTACCCCCGGTCTCCCCGGGCATGGCGAAGACATAGTCCAGACCGCAACGCCCTCGCGGCTATGGCGACATAGTGCGGCAGGAAAATCCCTTGCCCTTTCGGCGTGTGGGTTCGAGTCCCACCATCAGCACCAACAAAGGACGCAGATATTGATACAATGTCTGCGTCCTTTATTTTGCCTGAAAAGTCCTTATTTACTGGGCTTTTCGGGCTTTTTCATGTTTGGGAGCGTTTCAAAGTGCGGGCTGATTTGGTACATTTTCGTTTCAGAATGGTCGTTTGCTTCTGCACTCTGAAACGAAAACGGCTGGGGGTGCAAAAACGGGTGCACTCTGAAACAGAGCATTTCAGAGTGCGGAGCATCCTGAAAAAAGCAGAGGTTCATTTTCTCTTGCTTGGGAAGAACTGAGGTTGAACGCATAGCAGGTCGGCACGAACAGAAGCGCCGTGCCGACCTGCTTCTTGACATGTCCGCGAAACAATAGTATAATGGTGGCAATCCAATGTAAAGGAGGCATATTCACATGAAGAGCATGTACAAGCCTTATATTCTTCGCTGAACCGCAGAAAGCTGAAACATGACGTTCGGACAGAAGTGCGCTGACCGGACTTGTGTTAATTTACCTTTTTCGAGGGAAATCAGCACTCTGCGGGTTTTTTATACTTTTTTTTCAGAACTGATTTTTTCGGGAGGGTTAAGTTAATATGTGGAAAGGCTTTATGTTTTTTCTGCGGCAAGGCTGGAAGTATGACAGGCGGTATGTTGTTTATCTGTTCCTTAACCAGTTAGTAAATGCAGTCACGCCGATTGCCGCTGCACTCCTGCCCCGCATGGTCATTGACGAATTGACAGGTTTGGGACGCATGGGTGTGTTGATCGGATATGTGTCCGCGTTTTCAATGTGCATACTATTGTGCAGAGCGCTGACCGCTTTTTTCAGTAAAGCATACTTCACTCACCGCTGCCATGTAGACGCGGCATTCGGTTTTGAATTACATGAACGATTGGCACACGCGGATATCGAAAATCTGGAGAGTCCGGAATTCCACGATCTCAAAACCAAGGCTCAAAAGTTTCTGACATGCGATTACCACGGCTTTGGTTATCTGCTGGACTGCGGCGCGGGAATTCTCGGATGTATGTTGACGCTGTGCGGTCTGCTGGCTATATTAAGCACGCTGGAAATCTGGCTTTTGCTGCTGTTTGTGCTGCTTGCGGCTGTTTCCTCGATAATCGGAAGCCGAGCAACCAAGAAGGCAATGTCACTTTCTATGGAAGTCGTAGAAAACAGCCGACGTTGGATGTATTATGCTGAACTGTTTGAACAGGCGAAGTATGGCAAAGAAATCCGGCTGAACAGTATGACCGGATGGCTGCTCGGACGGGAGAGGCAGGTCGTGGAACGCGCGAATAACTGTATCAAGCAGCAGAACGACTGTTATATCGTCTCGGGCATCAAACGCGCGGGACTGTCATTTGTTCAGCAATGCATGGCATATTGCGTACTGATTGTCAAAGTGCTGGCAGGAAGTCTCAACATTGGCTCCTTTGCCATGTGCATCAGTGCCGTGACCTCATTTTCGGACGCTATGCGCGAATTGATGGATCGCCTCACGGAAATACGCGCCTATGATTTTTATTATGCGCAGTTGGAGGAATATCTGAATGTGCCGCAGACTCTGCGATTGAGTTCGCCACGAATGATACCTGTCGGGGCGCATCGGTTTGAATTTTGCAATGTAGGCTTCCGATACAGGGGCTCTGACAGTTGGGCTCTTCGAGGTATCAATCTGGTGCTTGAGCCCCGGCAACGACTGGCGCTGGTGGGTGAAAACGGTTCAGGCAAGAGTACGCTCATCAAACTGTTGTGTCGCATGTATGCACCAACAGAAGGTGTTATCCTGATGGACGGCGTGGATATTTCTGAATATGACTACGATATGTATATGAGCATTTTTGCTACGGTATTTCAAGACTATCAGTTGTTCGACTGTTCTCTAAAGGATAACATTCTTTTGGGACAGGTTGAGGATGCGAAACGTTTGAATGCGGCAGTAGATCAGTCCGGGCTGCGTGAACGGGTGGCATCCCTGCCCCGCGGACTGGATTCAACAGTAGGCCACAGGTTTGACAGCGAAGGCTTCGAACCTTCCGGTGGTGAGGGGCAGAAGATTGCGTTAGCCCGTGCGTTGTACCGGGATGCGCCGGTTATTGTGTTAGACGAACCCGCGGCGGCTATGGATCCCCGCGCTGAGACGGAGATGTATCTGGATTTTGCCCGCATGACAAACGGTAAGAGTGCGATTTATATATCCCATAGGCTGTCAGCCTGCCGTTTCTGCGATTGTATTGCCGTGCTGCATCAGGGAAAGCTGATAGAATACGGCAATCACGACGAATTGATGGCGCAGTCCGGACATTATGCCGATTTGTTTGAAATGCAGGCGCAATATTATGTGCAGTAACCGGAATCGATACGACGGATTGCTGGACTATACGGACGGCGTGAACGACCTGCGGGACGGCGCACAGGAACTGAAGGACGGCACCGGCGAATTCTGCGGCGAAACGGCGGACATAAACGACACGATCCGCGAGAAAATTGATTCCATGATCGCGGAAAAGACCGGCTCGGAGGTCGAGCTTTCCTCCTTTACCGATCCGCGCAACACGGACGTGGAGAACGTGCAGTTCGTGATCACCACGCCTGCCGTGCACGTAAGCGCCGCGCCTGCGGAGGAAACCGCGCAGCCGGAGAGCACCGGCATCCTTGAGAAAATCCGCAATCTGTTCAAGTAAAACCTCTGCCGGATAAAAACGCCGCCGGATATGCGCTTGATTCAAAGCGCATATCCGGCGGTTTTCTTCTTTACCTCGGCATGCATGCCGCCGGACGACCGGCGAGTCGATTTTTCCCGCATCCCGGAAAAGCCGCCTCGCAAAGCTGCCTGCGCGAGCGCTTCCCGAGAACCTGTTCCGCGACGAAGCTCCCTTCAGACGCTTTGCCCACCCAGGAGCCACTCCTTTGCCGGCTCAATGCCCTCAAAAAAGACGAGTGCAAAACCGTACCCGCTCAACAGCCGCTTCAGTTTTCTACAGGCAGGCCTGTCCGTCCCCACAAAGGCCGCGCGCAAACTGCTTGCCGGGCATGAGGAGCGCGTCCGCGACCTCCGAAATCAATTCGTCAGTAATCCTTGTCTCGTCGAGGACAAACGCGATGTATCCCGACGAGGACGGGCGGCGGAAGATCACGGCGTCTGCGCGCAGCTTTTGGACGGCAAGCTCAGTATATCGATCCACCCCGTCCAGGTGCTCAAACCAGATTTCCCCGCCCGCAAAGGGAAGAAGAAACGATTTCTTCCTTGCGCCCGGTAGCTCCTCCGGAATCATCGGTGAACCGATCTGCGCCAGCAGCGTCACGTCGATCTCTCCGGTTTCCGCGTACTGCCGCCCGGCGCGCTGAACATGGGGCTTTCTGACACCGTCAGGATCGTGCGGTGATTCGGAAACAGCAGCTCAAACTCCGCCTGTCGATCACGTCAACGATCTGTATTTCCTGGGCGGCGGCGGATACTGCGACTACTTCATTACGGGCAATAAGGAGTGATTCCATTTCGCTTCCCGCTGCGTGACGGCGCGCTTGAAGCCGCGCACCTCGGACGACCGAACGCCGGGGTGCGCGGCCGCTTTTACTCAGCTGAACGCGTAAATCGTGGTGAAGTCGTACTTTTCGCCGGCCTTGAGCACGCAGCTGGGGAAGTCCGGATGATTGATCGAATCGGGGTAGAACTGGGTCTCCAGGCACAGCGCGTCGCGCTTCTGGTAAACCCGGCCGCTCTTGCCCGGCACGGTGCAGTCGATCATGTTGCCGGTGTACAGCTGCACGCCCGGCTTGTTCGTGTACACGCGCATCACGCGGCCGCTGATGGGCGCACTGAGCACGGCGATCTGCCGCAGGCCCTGGCCGTTGAGCACGAAGTTGTGGTCGTAGCCCTGGCCGATGGTCATCTGCTCGTCGCCCGCCTGCCGGGCAAAGCCGTCAGCCAGGCGAACGCCCTTCCTCATGTCGAACGGCGTGCCGTCTACCGGCCGAAGCTCGCCGGTGGAGATGCAGTTTTTGTCCACCACGGTGTAGCGATCCGCGTCGATCGACAGCGTGTGGTTTTCGATCGAGCCGCTGCCCTCGCCCTCCAGGTTAAAGTAGGCGTGGTTGGTCAGGTTGACGATCGTGTCCTGGTCGCACACGGCTTCGTAGTGCAGCTTCAGCTCGCACGCATCGTTCCAGGTATAGGTCACGCGCACGGTCAGCGTGCCCGGATAGTTCTCCTCGCCGTCGGGGCTGGTCAGGCTCATCACCAGGCGATCCTCGCCCTCGCCCTCCTCGCAGAACACGCCCCACAGCTTCTTGTCGAAGCCCACGTTGCCGCCGTGCAGGTGCTGGCCGTTGCTGTTCTGCGCCAGCTGAAGCGGCCTGCCGTTCAGGGTGCACCTGCCCGCGCCGATGCGGTTGGCGTACCGGCCGATCAGCGCGCCCAGATAGCCCGGATTGACCGGGGCATAGCCCTCAACGCAGTCATAGCCCAGCAGCACGTCGCCCATCACGCCGTGCTTGTCCGGCACGACGATGCGATTCAGGATGCCGCCATAGTTGAGCACGGACACCTCCGCGCCCTTTTTGTTGGTCATCGTGTAGCGGGTGATCTGCTCCCCGGTGGGCAGCTTGCCGAATGCCTCCATGCGAATGCTCATAAGAAAACGCTTCCTCTCTCTTTTTTGTACTGCCCTCTCCCCCGCCGCGCATACGCTGAAGCGTACCGTGAAAGGAGGAGGGGCGATGCTTCCCTGGGAATTGATTGTCTGTTTTTTTCTGGGTCTCGCGCTGATTTTCATCCTGGGACGGGCGCTGCTCATCCCCACGCGCTTTGTCTGGCGGCTGGCGGGCGGCGGCATACTGGGCGGGCTGATGCTCTGGCTGTTCAACCGCTTCGCCTTTCTGACCGGCCTGACGCTCCCGGTCAACCCGTTCACCGCGCTGATCGCAGGCTGTTTGGGCGCGCCGGGGCTGGGTCTGGTGCTGCTGCTGACGCAGTACCTGTAAAGGTTACGTTCGAGAGATTGCCGCCGGTCTCACCGCAGACATCAAACGCTGCATGCGAGAATGACGCTTTCGAGAAGCAATATCCTGTTCTCGCAAGTGTTTTCCGGGAGAGCTCGAGAGGCGCCTTTTTCAAAAAGGCGGCCTCTCGAACGTTCCCCTCGTTCCTTCCAGCTGCTTCAGCTCCGCCGAGAGCTGGTCGCTCTCGATGGTCAGCAGAGCGTAGCGGCCGTCCTTGAGCGCGCCGGGGTTGAGCAGCAGGACGCCCTCCTCGCGGGTGCACAGCGGGACATGCGTGTGGCCGAAGAGCGCGGCCTGCGCCCCGACGGCCTTTGCGCGCATGAACAGCAGGTACAGGTTTTCCTTGACGAACCGCTCGTGACCGTGACACAGAAGCAGCTTCGCGCCGCCCAGCTCGGGCGTGAGCTCAAGCGGCATGCGCCGGCTCAGGTCGCAGTTGCCCTTGACCGCGTACACCGGCTTGTCGGTCAGCTCCTTCATGTAGTCCGAATCGAGCGCCAGATCGCCCAGGTGAATGAACGCGTCGCAGTCCTTTTCCGCCTGCATCGCTGCGAGCACCTTGTCCCGGCACAGGTGCGAATCCGAAATCACGCACAGCCTCATGCCGCGCCTCACATTAGCTCAAGCAGGGCCTTAATCGCCCGCGCGCGATGGGAGACGGCGTTTTTCTCCTCCATCGTGGCCTCGGCGAAGGTCTTGTCGAAGTCGGCAGACAGGAACAGCGGGTCGTAGCCGAAGCCGCCCTCGCCGCGCCGCTCGCGCAGTATGCGTCCCTCGCAGGTTCCGCGCGCGATCAGCGGCTCCCTGCCCGGCCGGCACAGCGCCATCGCGCAGGCATAGCGGGCGGTACGCTTCTCGTCGGGCACGTCCTTGAGCTCCTCGAGCAGCTTGTCGTTATTGGCCTCGTCGTCGCCGTGCACGCCCGAGTAGCGCGCCGAGTACACGCCCGGCCTGCCGCCCAGCGCGTCCACCTCGAGGCCGGAATCGTCCGCGATCGTCGCGCAGCCGGTCAGCTTCATCAGCGCCTCGGCCTTGATCAGGGCGTTCGCCTCGAAGGTGTCGCCGTTCTCGTCGATGTCCGGGTCAAGCCCCAGCTCCTTCATCGACACCACGTCGAACTTGTCGCCCAGCAGGATGCGCATTTCCTTCAGCTTGCCGAAGTTGCCGCTCGCCACAACTAGCCGCGGTTTCCTGCCGATCACCTGCGCGCGCTCGTCCAGCGCGTCGGTCTGCGCCTGCATCAGCTCGAGGATGCCTTTTTCGCCCAGCTCCAGCAGCGTGAAGAACTCCTCGCGGCGGATGGTGCGCCCCTCGCCGGTCATCTGCACCTCGACGAACTCCGTCTTTCCGCTGCCGGCCTCGCGGGTCATGACCAGGTTACAGTCGGCCTGCGCGATGTGATCCTCGGCGTACTCCAGGTCGAGCATCGCGTCGTCGTCCACCACGCCGCAGCTCACCGCCGCCAGCTGCTTGGTGACCGGCGAGTCGATCAGCACGCCCTTCTTCATCAGCCTGTCCACCGCCAGGCACAGCGCCACGAACGCGCCGGTGATCGACGCGGTGCGCGTGCCGCCGTCGGCCTGAATCACGTCGCAGTCGATATACACCGTGCGCTCGCCCAGCCTGGACAGGTCGCAGCAGGCGCGCAGAGACCGCCCGATCAAGCGCTGAATCTCCACGCTCCGGCCGTCGCGCTTCAGAAACTCGCGGCTCTTGCGGCGGTCGGTCGAACCAGGCAGCATCGAATACTCGGCCGTCAGCCAGCCCTGCCCCTTGCCCTTGAGAAAGGGCGGCACGCCCTCCTCCACCGACGCGGTGCAGATCACCTTTGTCCTGCCGCACTCAATGAGCACCGAGCCGGCGGCCATTTCGGTATAGTCGGGCGTGATGAAGACCGGCCGAAGCTGGTCAAGCGCCCGCTGATTGGATCGAATCATGTCTGTTTCCTCCTTTGTTTATCGCAGCGCGTCCGCAATGCGCGCGCAGTTGTCCCGCATGATGCGTTCGTAGGCCTCCAGATCGCCATCTGCCGCGTGCGCCGACAGAATATCGATCAGCGCCACCCGGTAGCCCGCCGCCTGAAGCGCCTCGACCAGGTGCATCGGCGCCTGACTTTCCAGCAGCACCACCTCGGCCTGCGCTTCCTTCAGCTGGGAAAGCACGCTGTCCAGGTCGTTGTCCTCGACCGCCACGCCCGGCTCATGGTCAATCTGCACCGCGACGTTCAGCGCCAGCTGGTCGGCCAGGTAGCTAAGCCCCTCGTTCATCAGCGCCACCCGCCGTGAAGGAACCGAAGCCATCGTCTCGGCCATCTCCGCCGCCAGCGCGTCCAGCCGGGACAGGTACTCCGTCAGGTTCGCGCGATAGGTGTCGGCGTAATCCGGGTCGATCTCGATCAGCGAATACGCCAGCGTCGAGGCGATCGACATCGCGCCGCCCACCGACAGAAACAGGAACGGATTCTCACCGGTCAGGTGGCTGTCATCCTCGCCCTGCGCCTCACCGTCGTTTTTGAGCGTCTGCCCCTGCAGGCAGGTGATGACGATCGGGCCGTCCTGCATCGCGGAAAGTGTGCCTGAAAAGCTCTCAAGGCCGCGCCCGCCGCAGATCACCGCGTCCTGACTGGCCAGGATCAGGTAATCCCACTCGCTCAGCGAATACGACCTGAGGCACCCGTCCTGCGGCTGAATCAGGCAGGAAAGCGCCAGGTCGGGCACGTCCTTGACCAGGTTCAGCGCAATCGCGTACAGCGGATAAAAGGTGGCCGCGATCGACTTGCGCCCCTCCTCCTCCTGCTGCACAGGCTCCTGCTTCTTCGCGCAGCCGCACAGCAGCACCGCCGCACACAGGCACAGGCACAGGATTTTTCTCAGTCCGCGTTTCGTCGCCGCCGCCTCCCTTCGGATGTTTTTAGGTAACGCCGCACAAATGAGGTAGTCGGCCGGCGAATGGATTTTTCGTCAGATGCAAATGCAGAATTCGAAGGTTTACTGGAGGTAAATCGAGAAATTTGCATGTCGCAGATGGCGGAAAAGGCGTCGCCAGACGTGCCGCCGAATTGTGCGGTGGTGCCTTTATTATTATATCACGCCGCCCCGCCGCAATGCAAGCCTTCGCCCGTCCTTCCCCACAGACTCAACATTCCCGGCCAACTTTTTCCGCAAAGGATGGCCAAACCGCGCGGCGTGTGCTATAATGAAGGAAACGGTCGCCGGGCAGGCTGAGCCTGCACCCACTTGCTGCCGCGCATCCTATCGACGACCATTGGCCGCCATTAATTGGAGCGGCCAAGGTCTGCGAATCCACGAAATTCTTCGTGGATTAACGGTCGACATTGCCGCCTCGGGCAGGGCTAATACACAGCGTGGGCACGGGACGGCGCAAGGTGACACACAAAACGCAGCGGAGGTAATTCTCGTGAAGAAGCGCAGGCTTCGCGCGCTGTCCGGCGAGGAGAAGCGCCTGATTCAGGAGGACGCGAGGCGGCACATCCCGCTTTGCGACCTGGCCGAGGCATACGGCGTGACGAGCCGCACCATACTCGCCGTGCTCGCCGAGGCGCTGCCGCCCATCGAGCTTCCGCCCGAGCGGCCGCTTCGAAAAGAAGACTGCTATATCCACGCATAGAGGACTTACCATTTCCGAAACCTGACGTTACAGGCAAGAAACAACATCGGCCGAGGAGACGTGTTTTTCTTGCAGCTGCTTTTCGGGAGAGCTCGAGAGGGGCTTTTCTCAGAAAAGCCGCCTCTCGAACGTTTTCCTGTCGGAGCGCTTAGGACGCAATGAACAGGCTCTGCTTTCGCAGCTGAACAAACTGCTTCAAAAAAGAGGATTGGAGGAAAACACATGAAGCTGGGACTGAGTTCCTATTCCCTGGACAGGGAGATTGAATCGGGGCGCATGACGCTCTTCGAGGTCATCGACTGGGCCGCCGCGCAGGGCGCGCAGTGCCTGGAGCTGGTGCCCTTCGCCTTCCGCTTTGACGACCCGAAGACCGGCGCCATCGACTTTGACTGGATCGCGCAGGTACGCCGCCGCGCGCAGGACGCGGGCATCGAGCTAATCAACTACTCGGTGCTGGCCGATTTCTGCAAAACGGGCGAGGATTTCGAGCGCGAGGTGGCCCGCGTGTGCCACGAGGTGGACATTGCCGCCGAACTGGGCGTGCCTCAGATGCGCCACGACGTATGCTCCTTCCGCCGCCCGCACGCCGAGAACACCCTGCGCGACTTCGAGCGCTGGCTGCCGGTCATGGCCGAGGGCGCGCGCCGGGTCACCGAGCACGCGGCCGGCCTGGGCGTGCGCACGCTGATTGAGAACCACGGCTTCTTCGCCAACGGCTGCGACCGGGTCGAGCGCATACTGGACGCGGTCGATCACCCCAACTACGGCCTGCTGCTGGACACTGGCAACATCGTCTGCGTGGATGAAGACGCGACCGTCGCCGCCCAGACGCTGGCGCATCGCGCGCAGATGGTGCACCTCAAGGACTTCTACATCCGCACCCGCGACCCTGGCGACGCGCACCAGTTCGACTGTGCCGGCACCTGGTTCCGCTCCCGCGGCGGCAAGTATCTGCGCGGCGCAATCCTCGCCCAGGGCGACCTGGACATGCAGGCCATACTGACCACGCTGCGCGAAAGCGGCTACTCGGGCGGCATCGCCATCGAGTTTGAGGGCCTCGAGGACGCGCGCTACTCGAGCGCCGTCGGCCTGGCCAACGCCCGCAGGCTGTGGGGAAACGAATAAATCCGGACAGACGAAACGCTCCCGACCCTCCGCATGGAAGGCCGGGAGCGCCACCCTCACCAGTCTCCGCTAAAAATCGAAGAAACCAGCCGCTTCAATCTATGGCGGCTGGTTTCGTGTTCTATCCGGCGGTAGCAAGTGAGTGCAGGCTCAGCCTGCCGACCCTCCGTATGGAAGGCCGGAAGCGCTTTTTGTTTGATCAGCCGACCTGCTCGATCTTATACTCGAGCGCGAAGTCGGAGAAGAGGAAGGTCTGGAACTCGACCGTGGCCACGCCGTCCGCGTCGTCGCCGATCAGGCCCATGGCCTGCTGCACGTTGATGACCGCGCTGCGGGTGCCTTCGCCGAACTCGCCGTCGCGGTTGGCATCCGCGTCGCGCAGGTAGCCCAGCTCGATCAGACGCTCCTGAAGCGCGAGCACCTCGTCGCCGGTCATGCCGACGGTGAGCTCCTCATACTCGACGTACTCGGGCGCGTCGGCCGCAAAGAGCCGCTCCTGCAGTTCGACCGTCGCGATGCCCGACTGCTCCATGCCGAAGCGGTACTGAAGCGCCGTCACCGCGTTGAGGGTGTTCTGGCCGAATTCGCCGTCCGCGCCGCCGGAAAGCCAGCCCAGCTCGATCAGGCGCTGCTGCAGGCGCTTGACGCGGCTGTTCTGCTCGCCGTAAGTCAGCGCGGTGTAACTGCCGTCGTCGCCGGTATCTCCGGTGTCGCCGGGGGCGCTCGACGCGGAGGGTGCGTTGCTGGAGAACAGGTATTCCTGCAGCTCGGGGGTGGCGATGCCGTCGGCCGTCCAGCCAATGGCCTGCTGGAAGGCGACCACAGCCGCCTGGGTGATATCCTTGTAGTTGCCGGCGACGTTGCCGCTGAAGTAGCCCAGCTCCTTGAGCCTGCGCTGCAGGTTCTTGACCGCCTCACCGCTCACGCCGTAACTGAGGGTCTGATAGCCGCTGGTGGAGGGCGCCTGCGTCGGCTGCGAGGGCTGCGCGGTGGGCGCGCTGGGGGCAGTGGACGCGTAGAGGTACTCCTGGGTATCGGGGTCGGCCACGCCGGTCGGGCTCAGGCCGATCGCCGCCTGGAAGGCCTCCAGGGCAGTCTTGGTCTTCGCGCCGAAGTCGCCGTCGGCCTTGCCGGTCAGGTAGCCCAGATCGATCAGCCGCTGCTGCAGCTTCTTGACCGCCGCGCCGGTATCGCCCTTTTCGAGGGTGCCGTAGCCTGCGGCGTCGTCGTAGGCCGGGGCCTGCGCGGAAAAGAGGTACTGCTGCAGCACCACGGTGGCCACGCCGTCGGTATTCCAGCCGATGGCGCTCTCGAACAGCTTCACGGCCGCCTCGGTCTTGTCGAGGTAGTTGCCGCCGATCTCACCGTTAAAGTAGCCCAGCTCCTTCAGGCGCTTCTGCAGGCGCTTGACCGCGTCGCCGGTGTCGCCGTGGCGCAGCTCGGTGTACTCGGTCTGCGCAGGGGCCTGGGTCGGCTGCGCGGGCGCGCCGGTCGCAGTGGACGCGGGCGCGGTGTAGGTGGGCGCGTAGAGCGAGAACAGGTATTCCTGCACCGCCTCGGTCGCGGTACCGTTTTCGTTATAGCCGATGCTCTTCTGGAAGAGCTTGATCGCGTTTTCAGTCGCCTTGCCGTATTCGCCGTCGGCCTTGCCGGTCAGATAACCCAGCGCGATGAGCCGCTTCTGCAGCGCGCGCACCTCCTCGCCGGTCGAGCCGCGCGTGAGGGTGGTGTACTTGCCGTCAGTCGAGGGGGCCTGCGTCACGGAGGGCGAGGCAGTTTCCTGCGCCATCGGGGCGTTCGAGGCGAACAGCTTGGTCTGCAGCGAGGCGGTGGCCACACCGGTCTGCGTCAGGCCCAGCGCCGCCTGGAACCGCTTGACGGCCGCCTCGGTCTCGCTGTAGTACTTGCCGGTGGCGGTGTGGTCGAAGTAGCCCAGCTCCTTGAGGCGCTGCTGCAGGCGCTTGACCGCGTCGCTCTTGTCGCCGTACTCGAGGTCGACATAGCCCGAGGTGGTCGTGCCGCCGGTCGAGGGCGCTTTGGTGGGACTCGGGGCCTGGGTGACCCTGGGCGCGGCGGTAGCCACGGCAATGGGCGCGTTCGCGGAGAACAGCGACTGCTGCAGCGACGCGGAGGCCACGCCGTTCTGGGTCAGGCCCAGCGCCGCCTGGAACCGCTTAACGGCGTTCTCGGTCTTGGTGCCGAAGGAGCCGTCGGCCGAGCCGGACAGGTACCCCAGCGCGATCAGACGCTGCTGGAGCTTCGTCACGCCATCACCCTTGTCGCCGCGGATCAGCGTGGTGTAGCCGTTGTCGCTGACGGTGGTGTTGTTATTGTTGTTTTTGCCGTTTGAGGTATCGAGCGCCGGCGAATAGGTGGGCGCGGTGGACAGGAACAGCTTTTCCTGCAGCGTCACCGTAGCCACGCCGGTCTGGGACAGGCCCAGCGCCGCCTGGAACCGCTTGACAGCGGTCTTGGTGTTGGAGCCGAAGTTGCCGTCGGCCGTGCCGGAGAGGTACCCCAGCGCGATCAGGCGCTCCTGAAGCTGCACGACGCCGTCGCCGGTGGAGCCCAGCTCCAGCCTCGCAAGCGGCACCTTCTGGGTGGTCTGCTGCGGCGGATTGGTCGCGGCGGCCGTATTGTCGCCCACGTTGTTGTCGTTCTGCCAGTTCTGATCGACCGGGCTGACGGTGGGCGTGGCGGTGGGCTGCGGAACCGGGGTGTCGGTCGCGGTCACCTGGTTGGTATCGAAGGGCAGGATCGAGTCGACGGTGTAGTCGGACAGCGGATCCTTGTTGTCCACCGACGGCGCGCAGCCGGACAGCAGACACACGCCCAGGATCAGTACCAGCGCTTTTTTATATGCGTCGTTTCTTTTCATTGAAGTGCGAACTCCTTTCGCCATGAGTGGTTACGTTTTTATGACGCAAAAGGCGGCCTGGAAGTTGCACCTTCCGGCCGTCTTCTGAGAAAAAAATCCAAAATGTTACAAATGTTACAGTTTGCCCAGGATGCGCACGACGCTCTTGAGCGCCTGCTGAAGCTCGGTGAATTCCTCTTCGGTCAAGCCGTTCTTCCATTTGGCCACGCGCTCGCGCATCGCCTCCAGCGCCCTCTCCACCTTTTCGCGGCCTTCCGGCAGGATGGTCACATTGACCACGCGGCGGTCGCGGTTGTTTTTCGTGCGCTCCACCCAGCCGGCGTCGGTCAGGTGATCGATCAGCGGGGTAATGTTAGGCTTGGCGATGCCGAATCGCTTGGAAATCTCGGTCACGGACATATCGCCCTCCCTCGCCAGCGCGGACAGCACCTGCATATGGGACAGGGGCATATCCAGGCACTCACGCACCTCTGCCATGCGGATCAGGCGCTTGTTGAGCAGCGGCACGACCTCCAGCAGATCCAACTCGATTCCATTCAACTGCGTCGATTCGGTCGAAGACATATCACATTTCCTCCATGCAATAATACGTCGGTAGGTTGTTTAAGCATTCATATCATACATAAGGGTGCTTGCAAATGCAAGCATATCGCCGTAAAATAACACGTTTTCAGGCTATTTTACATTTTTCGTAACCACTTTGTGTATTAGTACGCGCTTTTCGGGCGGTACACAGCCAACTGTGTACACGTTTTTCAGACGTTCACAGGCCGCCTCGGAGGAATTGTTCGTTTCCGGGTGAACCCTCATCAGGCAATCCCCGCGCCGCACGAAATCGCCCAGGCGCTTTTCAATCACCACGCCGGCCGCCGGATCGATCGCGTCGGTCTTTTTCAGGCGGCCCGCCCCCAGCATCTGCGCCGCGTAGCCGATCTCGCGGGTGGCGATGGCCTGAACGTAGCCTTCCTCCTGCGCGCAGATCTCGACCACGCGTTTTGCGTGCGGCAGGAGCGAGGTATCCTGCGTGACGCGGCGGTCTCCCCCCTGCGCCTCGATCAGGTCACCCAGCCTGCGCAGGCCTTCGCCGCTGTCCAGCGCGCGCCGGAGACGGGCAATCGCCTCGTCGTGCGTCTGCGCCAGGCCGGCCGAGCAGAGCATCTGCGCCCCCAGCGCCAGCGACACGTCGAGCAGGTCGCCTTCCGCGCGGCCGGAGAGCGCCCAGACGGCCTCCTCCACCTCGAGCGCGTTGCCCACCTGGTTGCCCAGCGGCTGCTCCATGCCGGTGACCAGCGCACTGAACCTGCGGCCGGTCATCGAGCCGATTTTGACCATTTCCTCGGCCAGGCGAACCGAGTCCTCCTCTGTCTGCATCAGCGCGCCCTCGCCGGTCTTCACGTCCAGCACCACCGCGTCGCAGCCGGCGGCAATCTTCTTGGACAGGATCGAGGACACGATCAGCGGCATGCAGTCCACCGTCGCGGTCACGTCGCGCAGGGCGTAGAGCGTCTTGTCGGCGGGCGCCAGATCGGCCGTCTGTCCGATGACTGCCAGGCCGATGTCGGTTACCTGGCGGATGAACTGTTCCTCGGTCAGGTCGACCCGCACGCCCGGAATGCTCTCCAGCTTATCCAGCGTGCCGCCGGTGTAGCCCAGGCCGCGGCCGCTCATCTTGGCCACCTTGAGCCCGCACGCCGCGGTCAGCGGGGCCACGATCAGCGTGGTGGTGTCGCCCACGCCGCCGGTGGAGTGCTTGTCGGCCTTGACCCCCGGAATGGCGGACAGATCCAGCATGTCGCCCGAGCGCGCCATTTCCATGGTCAGATCGACCGTCTCCCGGTCGGTCATCCCCTGAAGGCAGATCGCCATCAGCATCGCGCTGAGCTGATAATCGGCAAAGGAGCCGTCGGTCGCGCCCTTCACGAAGCAGGCGATTTCCTCGCGGGTCAGTTCCTGTCCCAGGCGCTTTTTCATGATGATTTCGGTCGGTCTCATGACTGTTCTCCCTTCAGCGCCGCCTTCCAGCGGGCCAGTTTCTGTTCATAGGGCAAGGTATACGCCGGGCTGGTCGAGGGCAGTACCTGCGCGCAGGCCGCCTCTCCCCCGCCCCGCCGGTACAGCCGGGCGGCCTCCTGCCCGTTGAGCAGCACGCGCGTCACACCCGGGTAGGCCTGAAGCAGGCCGCGCACGTCGTTGAGCTCCACCTCGCGCATGTCCGCGTCCAGCGAACCCTTGCGCACGCAGGAATGCGCGGTGTCCCACAGCGCCAGGTCGTGCCGGAGCAGCAGCGCCTTCTTTTCCTCGATCGTGCGCGGAAGCGGCTCTTCGAAGGTCTCGGAGAGTATGCGCCAGAAGGCGTTGCGCGGGTGCGCGTAATAAAAGCCGTCCCGCAGCGACTGGACGCTGGGCATCGTGCCCAGGATGAGCCGCGTGCAGTGCGCCTCAATCACCGGCGCATAGGAATAGATCCGCTCCAAGGTTTCCTCGCCTCCGTTCTGTATTTATTATAACACATTTTTCTGTGTTTGGGAAGTCCATTTCAACTCTTCACAAAAACGTGCGAATGCGGTATAATTAGGGTGTGTTTTAAAATGGAAGCGGTATAAGCCCGCGCAAATCCCCCGGCAGTCGGATGATTTGCAAAGTTCACTTTAAGCTACAGAAAACACAGAAGGAGTCACCCATGGAATACCTCCCTTATATTGCCGCGTCGGCCGCGTGCGTGCTGCTGGCGCTGATCGTCATGCTGCTGCGCCTGGACAGGCTGCAGCGCTCGCTGCGCAGCCGGCTGGCCGAATCGGAAAAGCGCACCCGTGAGGCGCAGGCCCAGCTGGCGCAGTCGGTGCACTCGGTCACGCAGCTGACCGCCACTACCACCGACGCGGCCGAGCGCCGCATGAACGAACTGAGCGACCGGCTGGACGCGCGCCTGAGCCACTTGGAAAAGACCAACGAGGCGCGGCTGAATTCGATCGAGCTGATGGTGAGCGAACGGCTGGACAGGCAGCTGGAGAAGCGGCTGAACAGTTCCTTCGGCCAGGTCAGCGCGCAGCTGGAGAAGGTGTATCGCGGCCTGGGCGAGATGCAGTCACTGGCCAGCGGTGTGGGCGACCTGAAAAAGGTGCTCTCGGGCGTGAAGACGCGCGGCATCTGGGGCGAGGTGCAGCTGGGCGCGCTGCTTTCCGAAATGCTCGCCCCCGGCCAGTATCGCGTGAACACGCCGGTCGTGCCGGGCAGCGCCGAGCGGGTGGAGTTCGCCGTGTGCCTGCCCGGACGCGAGGGCGAAGGGCTGCTGCTGCCCATCGACAGCAAGTTTCCCCTCGACCCCTTCGAGCGGCTGGTCGCCGCCGGCGAGTCGGGCGACAAAGACCGCGTGGAACAATCCGGCCAGCAGCTCGCCCGCGCCATCCTCGAGCAGGGCAAGAAGATCAGCGAAAAGTACGTCAAGCCGCCGCACACCACCGATTTCGCGCTGATGTTCCTGCCGGTCGAGAGCCTGTACGCCGAGGTGCTGCGCCGCGTGGGTCTGGCGCAGGAGCTACAGGACAAGTACCACGTCGTGGTCTGCGGCCCCTCGACGCTGTGCGCGCTGCTGAGCAGCCTGCAGATGGGCTTCCGCACCGTCTCCATCGAGCAGCGCACCGGCGAAGTCTGGCAGACGCTCGGCCAGCTGCGCGCCGAGTTCTCCCGCTTCGGCGACTCGCTCGACCGCATGCGCCAGCGCCTTGATCAGGCCAGCGGCGAGCTCGACGGCGCCACCGCCCGCAGCCGCGCCATCTCCCGCCGCCTCGACGCGCTGGAGCGAACGGAGGAGGAACGGTAGGGAACGCTGGGGAGGCCGCCTTTTTCAAAAAGGCGGCCTCTCGAACGAAACCCCGAACAGAACCAAATAAGAAAGGAAGTTATGATGATGTACCGAATTGCCGATGCGCACTGCGACACCCTGTCCGCCCGGGCGCTTTCCCTGCTGCCCGAAGAGAAGTGCATGGTCACGGCGGAAAAACTGGAGAAGGGCGGCGTGGGCCTGCAGACCTACGCGCTGTTTGCCGGCGGGAAGGGAATCTGCGGCGCGCCGTATGTGCGCGGACGGATCATGCTCAGCGCGCTTGATCAGGCGGGCGTGCCCTTTTACCTGAGCGACCTGCCTGAGGAATTCCCGGACGCGCCGCACGGAATCATTTCGATTGAGGGCGGCGAGATGCTCGAGGGAAGCCTTGAACGATATGACGAATTCGACCGACTGGCGCGGCCGAGGATGATCGCGCTGACTTGGAACCACGAAAACGAGATCGGCTCGCCGGCAGCGGGCGGCTCGAAGGCGGGCCTGAAGCCCTTCGGGCGGGCGCTCGTGCGGGAAATGGCGCGCCGGGGCTGCCTTGCGGACGTGTCGCACCTGAACGAGGGCGGGTTCTGGGAGCTGATCGAAACCGCGGAGCTGCCGCCGATCGCCTCGCACTCCAACTGCCGCGCGCTGTGCGGCCACCCGCGCAACCTGACCGACGAGCAGATCCGCGCGCTGATCGACCGGGGCGGCTTCATCGGGATCAACTTCTACGCGCGCTTCGTCCGCGAGGAAGGGCCGGTCACGACCGAGGATTTGTTCAGGCACATCGACCATATCGCGCAGATGGGCGGCATCCATGTGCTGGGGTTCGGGTCGGACTTTGACGGCATCGACGAGTGGCCGGAGGATCTGGCCTCGCCGCTCGATTTCCCGCGTCTCATGGACCTGCTCGCCCGCCGCGGCTACCGCGAGGCCGACCTCCAGGCCATCGCGCACGGCAACCTGTATCGCCTGCTCCTTGCGGCGCAGTCGCGTCGAACTTGTTAACAAAATACAACCCTCTTCTACGTTGAACTCAACTTCCATCCGTTCTATAATGTGTGCCGTTGATTTGAAAAGGAGGCTTTTTCATGCTGCTTCAGGTATTCATACTCAATCAGGTGGATCGGCTGCCCCGGCTGCTCTCCGGCTTCATGGCCGCAGGCGTGACCGGCACGACCGTTCTGGACTGCAAGGGCGGCCTGCAGGTCATGGGCCAGTCCGGCGATCTGGACGACGCGCCGCCCATCTTCGGCTCGCTGCGCCAGTTTCTGAACCCCGGCCCGGCGGAAGGCCGGCTGCTGCTGACCGTGCTGGATGAGAGCAGGCTGGCCGCGTACCGCAGGGTTATCTCCGAGGTGGTGGGCGACATCAGCAAGCCCGGCACCGGCATCTGCTTCAGCGTTCCGATTACCAACGTAGAAGGGTTAGTGAAATAAGTTCCATGAATACGCTGCTTGGAGTCGGCATCTGCATGGTTGCCGGCCTGTTGTTCAACCGAATCGTCAAGAAAATCGGCCTGCCGAACGTCACCGGCTATCTGGTGGCAGGCCTGCTGATCGGCCCGTGCTGCCTGCGCATCCTGGACAAGGAGTGCGTCGAGAGCATGAGCGTCCTCTCGACCGTGGCGCTCGGCTTCATCGCCTTCTCAATCGGCGGCGAATTCAAGCTCAGCCACATTCGCCAGATTGGCAAATCCGTCATCACGATCACCTTCCTGCAGGCGCTGATGGCTACGCTGCTCGTCGACGTGGTGCTGATCATCGCGGGATTCCCGACGCCGGTATGCCTGACCCTGGGCGCCGTCGCCACCGCGACCGCACCCGCCGCCACGCTGATGGTCGTGCGCCAGTACAAGGCCAAGGGGCCTGTGACCAGCATCCTGCTGCCGGTCGTGGCGCTGGATGACGCGATCGGACTGATGGTGTTCTCGATTTCGCTGGCCGTGGCCAAGGTGCTGGTGGCCGGCACGGCGCTGTCGGTACAGAGCATGCTGGTCGAGCCGCTGATCGAGATCGTGGGCTCACTGGCCGTGGGCGGCGCGCTGGGCCTGATCCTGACCTTCTGCATGCGCTTCTTCCACTCCAAGGCCAACCGGCTGATGCTTGCGCTGGCGAGCGTGCTGCTGGGCGCGGCGCTGGCTGACCTGCTGGGACTGTCCTCGCTGCTGCTGTGCATGTCCATCGGCGCAGTGATGGCCAATTTCTACAACGACTGTGACGGCCTGCTCGCCTCCACCGACGAGTGGACGCCCGCGCTGTTCATGCTGTTTTTCGTGCTCTCCGGCGCGGAGCTGGATCTGACCATCGTGCCGACGGTCGGCCTGATGGGCGTGCTGTACATCGTGGTGCGCGCCGCCGGTAAGTACTTTGGCGCCTGGCTGGGCTCCACGCTTGAGCACCGCGACGCGAACATCCGCAAGTACCTGGGCCTGACGCTGCTGCCTCAGGCGGGCGTGGCCATCGGTATGGCGCAGATCGTCATCCGCGCGCTGCCCGAGTACGGCACGCACATTCAGGCCGTCGTGCTCTGCGCCACGCTGGTCTACGAGTTGGTCGGTCCGCTGATCACCAAGGCCGCGCTGACCAAGGCCGGCGAGATCACCAAGGGCTGACGCATTCTCACACGCGCGAACCTCTCCGGGACTTTCGGAGGGGTTTTTCTTTGTGCTTTGCGGGCTGCATCGGGCGACCGACAGGCCGGCGGGCCGCAGGCGATTCTGCCCTTTTCCCCCGCAAAGGCGCCGCCCACGTATGCCGGTCTCAGGAAGCTGCCTTCCTCATAATTCTCTCGGCACAGGCGCGAGTATTCCGAAAGCCAGGCTGGCCTTCCGCGGGCAGCGTTCGCACCGCTATACCTCTTCGCGCATTTGTCGATGCGTACCGGGCACGCCGGGCCGCGGGAAAGCAAGCTCCCCTGCCACTACCACCCTCACCAGTTTTTGCTGAAATCTAAGAGATTTCCGGGCGCAAAAACTGCAAGGAAACGATTTTTGCTCT
>CAKUFI010000033.1 GCA_934647305.1 uncultured Clostridia bacterium
ACGCCGCTGGGCGCGATTGAAAGTTCGAGAGGGTTGCGACCCTCTCGAGCTCTCCAGGGGTTTTTCGACAGTCTGAAAGTACCGCCTATACAAGCGGTACTTTTTTATGATGCGTATCGGTTGACCCGGCCGGTCAGGCGCGGCGGAAGAGGCGGGTGTGGTAGACGATCAGGTAGACCGCAGCCGACAGCGCCAGGCCCGCAATCACGTCGATGATCGAGTGCTGCTTGAGGAAGACGGTCGAGGCGCAGATGAGGATGCAGGCGGCGATCCAGTAGACTCGCCAGGCGGTCGTCTGCATGCGCTTATCGTGCAGACCCGCGAACATCGTGCCCATGCTGCCGATGACGTGGACGGAGGGGCAGACGTTGGTGTTGGTGTCGAAGGCGTAGAGCATGCCCACGATGCGGGAGCACAGGTTGTCTCGCGGGAAGGCGGTGGGGCGCAGGTTCTGGCAGGAGGGGTAGATCACGTAGACCAGCAGCGTGACCGAGTAGGTCAGGATGACGAACCAGCCGTTGAGCCGGAAGCCCTCCCGGTCGGTCAGCAGCAGGTAGAGTATCATGCCGATCTGATAGATGAACCAGTAGTAGTAAACCGGCACGAAGTACTCGCAGAACGGGATGAACGCGTCCAGCGCGCACTCGATGGGGTGAAAGTTGAGCGGCAGAAAGCGCTCCAGCAGCAGGAAGCACAGCCCGTAAAAGGGCCAGAAGAGCAGCAGCTTCAGATGGGAAAACTCCGGGGTGTTCAGCTTGCTGAGCCGGAAGGAACGATAGTCAATCACGATATAACCCTCTTTTACGCGCCGGTCGGGCGCATGATATACTGATAGGCCTCCTCGACCGCGCAGGAAGAGAAATCCCGCTCCATCGCGCGGCGCATTCCGTCGGCCTTTTCAGGGTGGTTGAGCAGATCGAGCGCGCGCTCGGCCAGTCCCTCGACGGTGTCGGCGGTGGTGACGTAGCCGTGGCTCAGGAAGAACTCCAGGTTGCGCGTCTCGCACCCGGGCACCGCGTCGATGGCCACCATGGGCAGGCGCCTGACCATGGCCTCGGTGCTGCTCAGGCCGCCCGGCTTGGACAGAAACACGTCGGAGGCGTCCATCAGGCGGCGCATGTCGTTCGTATAGCCCAGAATCCGGATGTGATCGGGCAGGTTTTTCTCCTGCAGCGAGGCGTACAGCTTTTTGTTGCTGCCGCACACGGCGATCAGGCGGGCGTTTCCGCCCAGCTGCCCGGCGAGCGTGTCCACCAGCTCCTCGATCGGCCCGCAGCCCATACTGCCGCACATGAGCAGCAGCAGCCGGCAGTCCGCATCGATGTTCAGCGCGCGGCGCGCGCCCTCGCGATCCTTGGGGGCGTAGTAGGTCTCCAGAATCGGTATGCCGCTCTCCACCATCTTTTCGGCGCTCAGGCCGCAGGCGACGAACTCGGCCTTCGTCCCCCGGGGGATGAAGTACGCGTCCATCTCGGTCTCGTTGACGCTGGGGCTGCAGGTGTAGTCGGTCGCGAAAAAGTACTGGGGAATCTCCAGGCCGAAGCTGCGGCGCGCCTTGGTCAGCATCAGCGCGGGGAAGGCGTGCACGCACAAAGCCGCGTCGTATCCGCCCTCCAGGATATACCGGGTCAGCGCGCCGGCGGCCTTTTCAATGCCCTTGATCATCAGCTGGGAGGTATGCTTTTCCTCCATCCGGTAGCCCGCTCCGAACAGGAGCGGCAGCTTTCGATAGATAAACACATGGCCCTTGCTGATCAGGGCCGCCAGCGCGCGGGGATAAAACCTGAGCGCGTTGAGCATCTCGCACTGTGCGCCCCGGCGGGAAAAATAGTCCGCCAGCGCGCGGCCGGCGGAGTTGTGTCCCTCGCCGGTGTCGCAGGAAAGGATGAGTACCTTCATTGTTTCAGTCGTTCCTCTCTGGCCCGCAGGCGACTGGCCAGTTTGACCAGCTGGGGCCGGTTATAGCGCTGAATCAGCACGAAGGGGAGGTTGAACAGCAGCATCGAGACCAGCATCATCCACACGGTCCACGGCCGGTCGAAGCACAATATCAGCGGCGAGGCCAGTATCAGAGTCCAGTGGGTAAACTCCGCCACGCAGGTCTCCTGCACCAGGCGGTCGACCTGATCGGCCGTGGGCAGCGCGCCCAGCCGCTTGGACACCATGTGCGGATTGATGCGGCTCATGTCCGGCACGATGTCCTTCCACTTCTGAATGCCGATTTTCTGATAGACTCTGCCCTCCCGCTCCCAGGCATAGCATTTATAAGGGAAGCGGTCCGCATGGAACCAGCGGCGAGGCAGTGCGTTGCCCAGCGGGTTGACGAAAATGCCCACCAGCATGAGCGTGATGGCGCACCAGACAAAGCGCATGACGTATCCTCCTCTTCAGGCCGCGCGCGCATGGCGTACGCAGGCCGACTCTATTGTACCAGAGAAACATCAAAATTTCCACATCAACAGTTCAATAAATCCTCAACTCATCGAATTTTCATGTGATTTACTCCCGGCATGAAATGTGCTATAATCTATATGAGAACTATACGCCCGCGGGGCGGAGGGAAACGATATGTTCAAGATACTGGTCGCCGAGGACGACAACAGCGCCCGCAGACTGCTGTGCGAGGTGCTCTCCGGCTACGGCTACGAGACCATCCCGGCGGTAGACGGCGCGCAGGCGCTGGAGCTTTTGCAGGCGCACCATGCCGACCTGATCGTGCTGGACGTGATGATGCCGCGCATGGACGGGCTGCAGTTGACGCGCCGGCTGCGCGAGGAGGGGCATACCACGCCCATCCTGATGCTGACCGCCCGCGAAACCACGCAGGACAAGTGCCGCGGTTTTTTGAGCGGGGCGGACGACTACGTGGTCAAGCCGGTGGATGAGGAGGAGCTGGCGCTGCGCATCGCTGCGCTTTTGAGGCGCTCGCAGATCGCCAGCGAGCGGAAGATCGTCGTGGGCGACGTGACGCTGAGCTATGACACGCAGTCGGTCACGCGCGGCGAGGAGTCGGTCGAGCTGCCGAAAAAGGAATTCCTGCTGCTCTTCAAGCTGCTCTCCTCGCCCGGCAAGATCTTCACCAAGCGCCAGCTGATGCAGGAAATCTGGGAGGACAGCAGCGGCGCGGACGAGCACACGATCGAGGTACACGTGGGCAGGCTGCGCGAGCGGCTGAAGCGGTTCGACGAGTTCGAGATCGTGACCATGCGCGGGCTGGGCTACAAGGCGGTGAAAAAGGCTTGAAGCGGCAAAAGAAGTCCGGCAGCCGGCTGAGCTCGTCGATCTGGCGGCTGAACATGGTGCTCAACACCCTGTCGGTGATCATCGCGGTGGGTCTGGTGATGCTGCTGGACGACACGAACGTGCTGCCCGGCGTGGTGGTGTCGCTTTTCGTGCGCCTGCTGGTGGGCGCGGCGATCATCTTCATCGCCACCTGGACGTCCCACGCGCTGATCAACCGGCTGTGCGCCTCGCTGCGCAGCCTGAGCGCCGGCACGAAGGAAATCGAAAAGGGAAATTACAAGGTGCAGGTCGAAAACAAAGACCCCAACTCCGAGGTGGGCATGCTCATCACCAACTTCAACCACATGGCCCGCGAGCTGGACAACACCGAGATGTTCCGCAAGGACTTCATCAACAACTTCTCCCACGAATTCAAGACGCCCATCACCTCCATCGCGGGCTTCGCGGCCAGGCTGCAGCGCCCAGACGTGCCTGAGGAAAAAAAACGCGAGTACGTGGACGTGATCGTGCAGGAATCCCGCCGCCTGAGCGCGCTGTCGAGCAACATCCTGATGCTGTCGCACTATGAAAACCAGGACGCGGTGACCGGGCGAGAGGAATATTCGCTCGACGAGCAGCTGCGGCTGTGCGTGCTGGCCATGCAGGACGCCTGGTCGGCGAAGAACCTCGAGATCGAGGCCGACCTTCAGCCGCTGACCATCCGCGCCAACGCCGACATGCTGGCCCAGGTCTGGAACAACCTGCTCTCCAACGCCGTCAAGTTCACCCCCGAGGGCGGCAGGCTCACCCTGCGCTGCTTCCGCGAGGCAGGCCGCACCGTTGTGGTCGTCTCCGATACCGGCGTGGGCATGACCGAGGAAACCATGCGCCACATCTTCGACAAGTTCTATCAGGGCGACACCTCCCACAAGCTGGCCGGCAACGGACTGGGTCTGCCCATCGTCAAGCGGATCGTCGATCTGTGCGGCGGCGAAATCCAGGTGACCAGCACCCCCGGCCGGGGCACGCAGTTCCGCGTCTCGCTGCCGGGGGACGGGGGAACGCTGGAGAGACGGCTTTTCTGAGAAAAGCCTCTCCCCAGACCCCTTACGAAAAGCACTTGCGAAACGGTGAAACGGCGATAAGCAGGCCGCCCATTCGCCCGAAGTGCCGAAAACGGGGACGGACTCGGAGCTGCGAAAACGAATCTCTGTGCCCGCGTCGGCAATGCCGACAGGAGTTTTCCGGAGAATTCCGGAAAACCGGAGAAATTGGGAACTCCAATTTATGGTTCCCAATTTCGTCGCCAGAACCCGAGGTAGCAAGTGGGTGCAGGCCCTGCCGACCGGCAGCAAGTGGCTGTCGGCCTTGCCGACCGGCAGCAAGTGGCTGTCGGCCTTGCCGACCGGCAGCGAGTGGCTGTCGGCCCTGCCGACCGGCAGCAAGTGGCTGTCGGCCTTGCCGACCGGCAGCAAGTGGCTGTCGGCCTTGCCGACCGGCAGCAAGTGGCTGTCGGCCTTGCCGACCAGCAGCAAGTGCATGCAGGCTCAGCCTGCGCGCCCCGACCGACACACACATTCAATGACACGCTTCACGGAGGAATGACGATGGCTCTTACTTTGCTGCGCGCGCGGCTGTACGTCTTCGACGGCAGCGATCAGGCGCCCTTCTTTGCCGAAAACGACCTGTCATTGCAGCCTGAGCAGGTCGAATACTGCCTTGCGCTGCACAACAAGACGCGCGAGGCCGACACCACCCGCCAGACCCGCTTCGACCCGGCGGGCGACACCGCGTCGCTGTTCGACGGCTACGTATCCGGCGAGGAGGACGCGTTCTTCGAGGCCTTTGCCGAGCGCTTTCTGCGCCGAATCCGGGCTAGGGAGCTGCCCGAGCAGGGCTTCGACCTGCTGACCTGCTTCCTCGAGGACGGCGACGAGCTGTGGTTTGACGCGTTTCGCCTGCCCTACCAGAAGCAGCTGACTCACCGCGTGGAGTCGTTTTCAGGCGGCTGGCGCAGCGAGCTGGTGCCCTCGGGCGGCGCGCTGCCCTTTCCCGGCTCGCGCACGGTCTGCGGCGCGCTGGTCAGCTTCTCCACCTGCGACGTGTTCCTGCGCGACGTGACCGTCAAGGCGCAGGGAAAGAGCTATGAGCTGATGGGTCAGGTGATACTGGACACCGCCGACTCGCTCTCCCCTGCCGAATCGGTCAAGCAGGTGCAAAAGATCGCGCTGTCGCTCTCCGAGGACGACGGCAGGGCCCCCTGGGAGGACGCGCCCGACCCGCAGGCCGCCCGGCAGGAGGCCCGCGACGAAACCCGCCAGCAGGTCAGGCGCGCGCTGGCCCAGTCGCTCGACCGCACCGGCACGCTCGACATGCAGTACATCGCCGAGGAGGTCTTCGGCGACAAGCCCGCCGTCAAGGAGCGCTTTCAGGAGCAGGTCGAGCGGCGCGGCATGGACAGCGTCGTGCCCATCGAGTCCGACCGCATCCGTGCGTCGCTGGAAAAGGTGCGCTTTACCGCCGACGATGGCGTGCAGATCACCCTGCCGCGCGAGGTGGCCGACGACCCCGACCGCTTCGAGGTCGCGCACAATCCCGACGGCACGCTCTCCATCCTGATCAAAGGGCTTCAGTCGCTGCGAAAGAGCTGAATAAACCTCCGCCGCGGCGACGCGCCATGTCAACTCCTTCGGACATTCCGTCCGGGGGAGTTTTTGCATGTCAAATCCGCGCCCGCCGGGGCGTTTGACATAAGGCGGGGGGTGGGGGTCACAGGCGCAGAATTCGGGGGCTTGAATTTATGGTCCCCGAATTCGCCGCCAGAACCCGCGGCAGCAGCCGAGTGCAGGCTCAGCCTGCCTGAACCCCTCAGTCGCCTAATGGCGACAGCTTCCCTTTCAGGGGAGCCGATACGACACGCCCATGCCTCCCCTGAAAGGGGAGGTGCCCGCAATGCGGGCGGCGGGGTTCGCAGGCGCAGAATTCGGGAACTCGAATTTATGGTTCCCGAATTCGTCGATAGAACCGGCGGCAGCAGGTGGAACCGGGCACTGCCCGGTGGCCGAAGGATTCGCTTGGTCGGCACCAGCACCGAGTGCAGGCTCAGCCTGCCTGAACCGGCGGCAGCAGCCGAGTACAGGCTCAGCCTGCCCGACCTGACATGGATTTGACATGGCGCGGGTTCCCGATTTGACATGCGTTTTGTAAAATAGCCTCGGATGTTGGGAAAGGACCTGGGCGAGCAGCCAGGAGCCTGCCCGGCATGGAAGGAGGAAGCGCATTGAAGAGCAGAAAGCGGCTGTTTGAGACGACCGTTCACGGCGTATTCTTGATTCTGGGACTGATTACCGTCGGGTTCGTGCTGCTGATTACCGGGTATCTGGTGGCGGCGGGCATTCCGGCGATTCGCAAAATTGGCCTGATTCCGTTCCTTTTCGGCAAGGAATGGGCCTCGACGAAGGCGGAGCCGAGCTTCGGCATCCTGCCGTTCATACTGACCAGCGTCTACGGCACGGCGGGCGCGCTGCTGCTGGGCACGCCGATCGGCTTTCTGACGGCGGTGTACCTGTCCAAGGCGGCCAAGCCGAAGGTTCGCGCGGCGCTGCTGAGCGCGGTGAGCCTGCTGGCGGGCATCCCGTCGGTCGTGTACGGCCTGGTGGGCATGCTGGTGCTGGTGCCGGGCATCCGGGCGCTGTTCCACGTGCCGGACGGCGCGAGCCTGCTGGCGGCCATGGTGGTGCTGGCGGTGATGATCCTGCCCTCGATCGTGAAGGTGTCGGTGACGGCGCTGGACGCGGTGCCGGGCGAGTATGAGGACGCGTCGCTGGCGCTGGGGGCCACGCCGGTGGAGACCTGGTTTCGGGTGTCGGTGCCCGCGGCGAAGAGCGGCATCGCGGCGTCGGTGGTGCTGGGCGTGGGCCGGGCGATCGGCGAGGCGATGGCGGTCATCATGGTGTCGGGCAACGCGTCGCGCATGCCGGAGCTGTTCGGCAGCGTGCGCTTCCTGACCACGGCCGTGGTCAGCGAGATGTCCTACGCGGGCGGCTTGCAGCGGCAGGCGCTGTTCTCCATCGCGCTGGTGCTGCTGCTGTTCATCATGCTGATCAACGCGACGCTGAACTTCTTCCTCAAGCATGGAAAGGAGGCCTGAGCCATGACCGGACGCAATTCAATGACCGGGCGCAGAAAGGCCTATAACATCCTGCTGCGGGCGCTGATGGGCCTGGCGGCGGGACTGACGGCGGCGCTGGCGCTGTTTCTGATCGCGTACGTGCTGGTCAAGGGCCTGCCGCACGTGACCTGGGAGCTGCTCTCCACCAAGCCGAGCATACTGGCCGACCGCATCGGCATCCTGCCGGACATCCTCAACACGGTGTACCTGCTCATCACGGCGCTCGTGATCGTGCTGCCGCTGGGCGTGGGCGCGGCCATTTACCTGACGGAGTACGCCTCCAACCGGCAGCTCGTGTCGCTCATCGAGTACGCGGCCGAGACGCTGTCGGGCATTCCGTCGATCATCTACGGCCTGGTGGGCATGCTGTTCTTCTGCCAGTTCCTGAACATGAAGACCTCGCTGCTCGCCGGCGCGCTGACGCTGGTCATCATGAACCTGCCCACGATCATGCGCACCACGCAGGAAAGCCTGAAGACCGTGCCGCAGAGCTACCGCGAGGGCGCGTTCGCGCTGGGCGCGGGCAAGTGGCGCGTGATTCGGACGGTGGTGCTGCCCGGATGCGTGGACGGCGTGATCACCGGCTGCATCCTGGCGGTAGGCCGAATCCTGGGCGAATCGGCGGCGCTGCTGTTCACGGCGGGCTACGCGCATGCGCTGAACGGCTTTTTCAAGGGTCTCAAAAGCGCGGGCGCTTCCCTGTCGGTGGCGCTGTATGTGTACGCCAAGGAGGACGGCGAGTTCGGCGTGGCCTTCGCCATCGCGGCCATCCTGATGATCCTGACGCTGGTGGTCAACCTGGCTGCCGACGGCGTGTCCGCCTGGTTCAAGAAGAAAAAGCAGCTGTGAGGAGGACGCAGTATGAGCGATATTATGACAGTGAACGACCTGTGCCTGTGGTATGGCAATCATCAGGCCTTGAAGGATATAAACATCACCATCCCGGAAAAGAGCATCACCGCGCTGATCGGCCCCTCTGGCTGCGGCAAGTCGACCTTCCTCAAGACCCTCAACCGGATGAACGACTTGGTGGACGGCGTGAAAATCACCGGCAGCGTCAAGTATCGCGGCAGGGACATCTATGATCCTTCCACCGACGTGTGCGAGCTGCGCAGGCAGATCGGCATGGTCTTTCAGAAGCCCAATCCCTTCCCGATGAGCATCTATGACAACGTGGCCTACGGCCCGCGCACGCACGGCATCCGCTCGCGCGCGAGACTGGACGAGCTGGTTGAACGGTCGCTGCGGGGCGCGGCCATCTGGGACGAGGTCAAGGATCGCCTGAAGAAAAACGCCCTGGGCCTGTCCGGCGGCCAGCAGCAGAGGCTGTGCATCGCGCGGGCGCTGGCCGTGGAGCCGGACGTGCTGCTGATGGACGAGCCCACCAGCGCGCTCGACCCGATCTCCACCTCGAAGATCGAGGAGCTGGCGCTGCAGCTCAAGGAAAACTACACCATCGTCATCGTGACCCACAACATGCAGCAGGCGGTGCGTATCTCCGACCACACGGCGTTTTTCCTGCTGGGCGACCTGGTGGAATTCGGCGCGACCGAGCAGATCTTCTCCCAGCCGCGGGATAAGCGGACGGAGGATTATATTACGGGGAGGTTTGGCTGATGAGACGGCGTTTTGACGAGCAGCTGGAGCTGCTGAACAGAGAACTCATCGAGATGGGCGCGCTGTGCGAGGAGGTCATTTCCATGGCGGCGCGGGCGCTGCTGGCGGGTGACAAGCCGCTGGCCAAGAAGGTGGGCCCGCTGGACGGAGAGATCGACCAGAAGGAGCGCAACATCGAGTCCATGTGCCTGAAGATGCTGCTTCAGCAGCAGCCGGTGGCGCGCGACCTGCGCCAGATTTCCGCGGCGCTGAAGATGATTACCGACATGGAGCGCATCGGCGACCAGGCGGAAGACATCGCCGAGATTATTCAGTTTCTGGATGAGCGCGGCGTGGAAAACAGCGACCTGATGCGAAAAATGGCGGACGCGTCGATCAAAATGGTGACGGAAAGTGTAGACGCATACGTAAAACATGATATAATGATTGCAGAGAAGGTTATCGCGGCCGACGACGAGGTGGACGGCTACTTCGATCAGGTCAAGCAGAAGCTGATCGAGCGCATCGCCGAGGCACCCGCGAGCGGGGAGTACTTCCTGGACCTTCTGATGATCGCCAAGTATTTCGAGCGCATTGCCGATCACGCGGTGAACATCGCCCAGTGGGTGATCTTCTCGGTGACGGGCGTGCACAAGGAGGGGTAACATGATCTGGTGTGTGGAGGACGACGCCAGCATACGCGATATCGAGGTCTACGCGCTCAAGAGCGCGGGCTATCAGGCGCGGGGCTTCGAGGACGGACTGAGCTTCTGGAACGCGCTGCAGGACGACGTGCCCGAGCTGGTGGTGCTGGACGTGATGCTGCCCGGCGTGGACGGCGTGGAGCTGCTCCGGCGCATGCGGCAGAGCGAACGGCTCCGCTCGGTGCCGGTGGTGATGGCCACGGCCAAGGACGCGGAAATCGACAAGATTCAGAGCCTGGATCTGGGCGCGGACTACTACCTGACCAAGCCGTTCGGGGTGATGGAGCTGGTGTCCTGCGTCAAGGCGGTGCTCAGGCGCTGCCAGCCCAGGGCGGTGGAGCACCTGCTGCGCCTGGGCGGACTGACGGTCAACCTGGACGAGCATCGAGTCACCGCGGACGGGCGCGAAATCACACTGACCTACAAGGAGTTCGAGCTGCTCAGGCTCTTTCTGTCCAATCCCGGCATCGCCTTCACGCGCGACCAGCTGTTTTCCAAGGTCTGGGGCGAGGACTTCGTGGGCGAAAGCCGCACGATCGACACCCACATCCTGACGCTCCGGCAGAAGCTGGGCGATTACGGCGACCTCATCAAGACCGTGAGAAACGTGGGCTATCGGCTGGAGGGAAAAGCGCATGAGCAGTAAGATTTTCAAGTCCATCCTGATGGCGGCGGGCGTGGTGCTGCTGGCCAGCCTGCTGATCATTATGGGCTGCATGTACGAGTATTTCGGCGGGGTGCAGGAAAACCAGATGCAGGACGAACTGAACCTGGCCGCGGCCGCCGTGGAGGATAGCGGTGCGTCCTACCTTGAAAAGGTGAACGGCGGGCATTACCGCCTGACCTGGATCGGAACGGACGGCACGGTGCTCTACGACAGCAAGGCCGACCAGGACAGCATGGAAAACCACCTGCAGCGCGACGAGGTGCAGCAGGCGCTTGAAACCGGCGAGGGCCAGAGCTCCCGCTACTCCAAAACCCTGATGGAAAAGACGCTCTACCGCGCCCTGCGCCTCAGCGACGGCAGCGTGCTGCGCATTTCGATCAACCAGGCGACCGTCTGGCTGCTGGCGCTGGGCATGCTCAGGCCGATTCTGGTGGTGCTGGCGGCGGCGCTGGCGCTGTCGGGCCTGCTGGCCAGCCGACTGTCCAGGCGCATCGTCGAGCCGCTCAATAAGCTCGACCTCGATCACCCGCTGGACAACAACGGCGCGTACGAGGAGCTTTCGCCGCTGCTGCGGCGCATCAACTATCAGCACATCGAGATCGAGCGCCAGATGAGCACCCTTCAGAAAAAGACCGACGAGTTCAACCAGACCATTCGCAACATGCAGGAGGGACTGGTGCTGCTGGACGAGAGCGGCCATGTGCTGAGCATCAACCCGGCGGCGCAGCGGATATTCGACGTGACCGACGCGTGCGTGGGCAGGGACTTCCTGACCGTCGACCGGGACGTGAGCCTGAGCGCGGCCATTCGCCAGGCCATTACCGGCGGGCACAGCGAGATCCGCGCCTCGCGCTTCGGCCGCAGCTATCAGTTCGACATCAGCCGCATCGACTCGGAGGGCGTGGCCATCGGTGCGGTGCTGCTGGCCTTCGACATCACTGAGCAGGAGCAGGCCGAGGCGCGCCGCCGCGAATTCACCGCCAACGTTTCCCACGAGCTCAAGACCCCGCTGCAGGGCATTATCGGCAGCGCCGAGCTGATCGAGAAGGGCATGGTCGCGCCCGAGGATGTGCCGCGCTTCATCGGCCACATCCGCACCGAGGCCAGCCGCATGGTTACGTTGATCGGCGACATCATCCGCCTGTCCCAGCTGGACGAGGGCGCCGAGATGCCTGAAGAAGACGTGGAGCTGCTCTCCCTGGCCGAGGAGGTCGAGGCCAACCTGCAGACGGCCGCCGCGAACCGTCAGATCACGCTGCGTGCGGGCGGCGAGCCGGTCGTCGTGCACGGCGTGCGCAGGCTGCTCTACGAGACGATCTACAACCTGTGCGACAACGCCATCAAGTACAACGTGGACAAGGGCAGCGTGGACGTGCGCGTCGACACGCAGGACGGTGCGGCCCAGGTGACGGTCTCCGACACCGGCATCGGCATCCCCGTCCAGGATCAGGACCGCGTGTTCGAGCGCTTCTACCGCGTCGACAAGAGCCACTCCAAGGCCTCCGGCGGCACCGGGTTGGGCCTGTCCATCGTCAAGCACGCCGTGCAGTATCACCACGGCAAAATCGACCTGCAGAGCACGCCCGGCAAGGGCACCACAATCCGCGTGCTGCTGCCGGCAGGCTGAGCCTGCACCCACTTGCTGCCGGCAGGCGGGGCCTGCACCCACTTGCTGCCGGCAGGCTGAGCCTGCATCCGGTTGCTGCCGCCGGTTCTATCGACGACTGTCGGCCGCCATAAATTGAAGCGGCCGAAGTCTTCGAATCCACGGAATTCTCCGTGGATTGATAGCCGGCGTTGCCGGCAGGCGGGGCCTGCACCCACTTGCTGCCGCCGGACGGAACACGAAATTGGGAACCATAAATTGGAGTTCCCGAATTCTTCGCAAATCGCACCCTACCGCCCGCTTCGCGGGCACCTCCCCTTTCAGGGAAGGCATGGCTCCGAAGCGTAAAAGGCTCCCATGAAAGGGAGCTCAGACTGTCAAAAACCCCCGGAGAGCTCGAGAGGGCCGCAGCCCTTTCGACCGGGCAGTGCCCGGCTCCACTTGCTGCCGCTTTTCCATAAGAAAGGCAGTGCAAATATACAACGTGGGCACGGGACGGTTTTTGCGTCGGAAAATCCCATTTTCCAGAGAAAAAAGCGTTTCCTTGCAGGCTCCGCGCCCGAAAAATCTTCGATTTTTAGCGGAGACTGGAGAGGGTGGCAGTGGCGGGGGAGCTTGCTCCCCCGTCCACCAGCTTGTCAAAACTTTTTTGACAAGCTGAGCCCCGGAGAGAAAACTCCCCGGGGCTGCTTTTATGTGGGCTTGCGGCGGAATTATTCCTCCGTGTCTTCCTCGTCCAAGTCGGAATTGATGATGGCGAAGAGCTCGTCCTCAATGCCTTCCTCTTCGATGGGCTGGAACTCGACCTCGTCCTCGCTGTCCTCCACCGGCACGACCTTCATGAAGAAGATCTCCAGCTGGGCGGCGTTGGTCTCGTCGGCCTTGTTGAGGGCTTCCTGGGCCTCGTCCTGCTCGGCGAGCACGGCGTATTCCTCGCCGTTGTAGTTCAGGTAGTCGAGCACCTGCACGGTGACGTCGTTGCCGTCGTCGTCGGTGAACACGAGAAGCTCCGGCTCCTCGCTGAAATTCTGGTTCAGATTCTGATCATCCATTTGATGGTACCTCCTCGGTCATGATGTTTTATTATACCCAATCGCGCGCCTGAAATCAAGCGCGGCGCACGAATTTTCGCCTCACAGGTAGACGAATACGCGGCGCGCGGTGTATAATGTTACTGTTCTTTGCGGCGCAGCTTGACCTTTGTGCCGTCGTCGTACTGGATATAGGTATTGTCCAGCTGCTGCTGAACGGCCAGGCGGAAGGTCGCCAGGTACTGCTTGCGCAGCGCGGCGCGCTCGGTTTCCTCTTCGGGGGTCAGCGCGCGCTGCTTGGCGATTTTGGCCAGCTCGTTCAGGCGGGGGAGAATTTCCTGTTCCATGGGCATTCACTCCGTTTCTGGGGTGAGCGTGCTGATGCGCACACTCGGACTACTCCGTAATAATTCCACGCGGGCGGCGTAAATCCTGCCTGCGAAATCGAAATAAGGAGACAAGACGATGATTCGCGGAAAATTCATGACCTCTATGGACGACGCCTCTGCCTGCCTGGCGATGCGGGCGCAGGTTTTTCCCGGCGCGCGGGGCGAGGCGGACGAATACGACCGCATGGCGGTGTACGCGCTGGCGATTAACGAGGAGAACCTGCCGGGCGGCGCGGGGCGGCTGTACATCGGGGATGACAGTCAGTTCACCATCGACCGCGTGGGCGTGCTGCTCGAAATGCGAGGACAGGGCCTGGGCGACCTGCTGATGCGGATGCTGCTGTACCGGGCGCTGGAATTAAACTGCGCCGGGGTGAAGCTGGTCAGTCCGGTGCGCCTGGCCGGTTTCTTTGCGCGATACGGCCTGGCCGCGCAGGGCGAGGCGTTTGAAGAGGCGGGCGAGGCCTGCCGGGTGATGTACGCCGCGCGCGAGCAGATCGACATCGAGGGCTCCTGCTCCAAGGGAAAGAAGTGCGCGGGCTGCGAGGGCGACTGCGCCGCCTGCGAAAAGAAGGAGGGCGCGCAATGAAAAAGCCTCTGATCGGCCTGACCCCTACCTTTAAGGACGGCAAGCCCTTCGTGCCCGAGTTTTACTGCGCCGCGGTCGAAAAGGCGGGCGGCGAATGGCGGCTGCTGAGCTTCGCCGAGAGTGAGAGGGACTTCCTGGCGCTTTCCGGCGTGCTGTTTACCGGCGGCGTGGACGTGGAGCCGTCGATCTACGGCGAGAAAAAGAACCCGCACTGCGGCGATATTCAGCCGGTGCGCGACCTGTGCGAGCTGCGGCTCCTCCCGCTGGCGCTCCGGCGCGACATGCCGGTGCTGGGCATCTGCCGCGGCATCCAGCTGCTCAACGTGGGGCTGGGCGGCACGCTGGTTCAGCACCTGCCCGACGTTGTGTCCACCGGCCACAGCGGCACCGTGCATGACGTTGAACTGCTTGCGGGCGGCTGGCTGCGCACCCTGACCGACCAGGCCATCGTGCAGGTCAACAGCTACCATCATCAGGCGATTAACCGCCTCGCGCCCTCGCTCAGGGCCTGCGCCGTCGGGCCGGAGGGCGTGATCGAGGCGGTCGAGCGCCCCGCGTCGCGCTTCTTCAAGGCGGTGCAGTGGCACCCCGAGCGCTGGGCGCACCCGCTCTCCGACGCGATTTTCGCCGCCTTCGTGCGCAGCGCGCAGACGTATTCCGCGTAGCCCTGTCTGCCCCCTCAGCCGCCTTCGGCGACAGCTCCCCTTTCAGGGGAGCCCAGCTTGTCAAAAAAGGTTTTGACAAGCTGGTGGACGGGGAAGCAAGCTCCCCCGCCACTGCCACCCTCACCAGTCTCCGCTAAAAATCAAAGATTTTTCGGGCGCGGAGACTGCAAGGAAACGATTTTTTCTCTGGAAAATGGGATTTTCCGGCGAAAAAATCGCCCCGTGCCCACCGTACACGCCGCTGGGCACGATTGAAAGTTCGAAAGGGCTGCGGCCCTCTCGAGCTCTCCGGGGTTTTTTGACAGTCTGAGCTCCCCTTTCAGGATCGCCCATACGATGCGCCGATGCCTCCCCTGAAAGGAGAGGCGCCCGCATCGCGGGCGGTGGGGTTCGTAACCCTTGTGGGGCAGAAGCCTCGAGTTTTCTGCATGCGAAGAATCTGGAGGCTCTGGTTTATGGCCGACAGATTCGCTTGGCCGGCGCTAGCAGGTGGCTGTCGGCACTGCCGACCGCTAACGCCGGCAGGAGTTTTCCGGGGAATCCCGGAAAACCGAAGAAATCAGCCGCTCCAATTTATGGCGGCTGGTTTCGTGTTCCATTCGGCGGCAGCAAATGCGTGCAGGCTCAGCCTGCCTGGGAAGGAGAGAATGAATGAATTTATCGCAATATATCGGCGTGCTGAAGAACGATCCGGGGTTCATGGCGAACGTGACCTGCTGGAAGGAGCTGCCCGCGCGCCCGGCGAGGTATCTGCCCTTTCCGGACAGCCTGGACGCGCGCGCGGTGACTGCCCTGGGCAAAAAGGGCATCACGCAGCTGTACTCGCACCAGCGGCAGGCGATTGACGCGGCCCTGCGCGGCGAGGACGTGGTGGTGGTCACGCCGACCGCCTCGGGCAAGACGCTGTGTTATAACCTGCCGGTGCTCGACGCGATCCTGAAGGACAAAAACGCCCGGGCGCTGTACCTGTTCCCGACCAAGGCGCTGTCGGCCGACCAGGCGGCGGAGCTGTACTCGCTGGTGGAGCTGCTGGGCGAGGACATCAAGTGCTACACCTACGACGGCGACACGCCCGCTGCTGCGCGCAGCGCCATTCGACAGGCTGGGCACGTGGTCGTGACCAACCCGGACATGCTGCACGCGGGCATCCTGCCGCACCACACCAAGTGGGTGAAGCTGTTCGAGAACCTCCGCTACGTGGTCATCGATGAAATTCACGCCTACCGGGGCGTGTTCGGCGGCAACCTGGCCAACGTCATCCGCCGGCTGCAGCGCATCTGCGCCTTTTACGGGGCGCGCCCGCAGTTCATCTGCTGCTCGGCAACGATCAAAAACCCCGACGAGCTGGCGCGGCAGATGATCGGCCGTCCGCTGACGCTGATTGACGACAACGGCGCGCCCGCGGGCAAAAAGCACGTGGTGTTCTACAACCCGCCGGTGGTCAACCGCCAGCTGGGCATCCGCAAAAGCGCGCTGGGCGAGACGCGGCGCATCGCGACCGGCTTCCTCAAGAACCACATCCAGAGCATCGTGTTCGCGCGGGCGCGGGTGGCGGTGGAGGTGCTGGTGCGCTCGCTGAAGGATCAGGTGCGCGACGCGCTGGGCAACGCCGACTCGGTGCGCGGCTACCGGGGCGGCTACCTGCCCACCCTGCGCCGGGAGATCGAGCGGGAGCTGCGCGCCGGACGCATCACCACGGTGGTGTCCACGAACGCGCTGGAGCTGGGCATCGACATCGGCCAGCTGGACGCGTGCATACTGTGCGGCTACCCGGGCACGATCGCCAGCACCTGGCAGCAGGCCGGACGCGCCGGGCGCAGGCAGGGCGAGTCGCTGCTGATCGTCGTGGCCAACTCGAGCCCGCTGGATCAGTACATCATCAACCACCCGGAATACTTCTTCGGCCAGTCGCCCGAACAGGCGCTGGTCAACCCGGACAACCTGTACATCCTGCTCAACCACGTCAAATGCGCCGCCTACGAGCTGCCCTTCGAGGAGGGCGAGCGCTTCGGCGGGCTGGAGAGCACCGGGGAAATCCTGGACTACCTGACCGAGCAGGGCGTGCTGTACAAGGTCGGCTCGCGCTGGCACTGGATGGCCGACGAGTTCCCGCAGGCCACGATCAACCTGCGCAGCGCCTGCGACCAGAACTTCGTCATCATCGATATCTCGAACCCCAGAGCGCACCGCGTCATCGGCGAGATGGATCGCTTTACCGTGCCCATGCTGCTGCACCAGTACGCCATTTACCTGCACGAGGGGCGGCAGTATCAGGTCGAGCAGCTGGACTTCGACGACAAAAAGGCCTACGTGCGCGCGGTGGACGTGGACTACTACACCGACGCCGACCTGACCACCAGCATGAAGGTGCTGGACGTGTTCGACGAGGCGGACGACCTGGCTCCGCTGCACCGGGCGCGCGGCGAGGTCATGGTCAGCAGCATGGTGCGCCTGTTCAAGAAAATGAAGCTGGACACCCAGGAAAACCTGGGCTGGGGGCCGGTCAGCCTGCCCGAGCTGGAAATGCAGACCACCGCCTGCTGGTGGACGCTGCCCGACGAGCTCGTCGAGTCCTATGGCAAGGAGGCGCTGGGCGCGGCCATGGTGGGCCTGGCGCACCTGATGCGGGGCATCGCGCCGCTGTACCTCATGTGCGCCTCGAGCGACATCTCGGTTGAGTACCACGTGCGCGACCCCTTCACCCAGAAGCCTACGCTCTACCTCTACGACTGCATACAGGGCGGCATCGGCCTGTCCGACCGTATCTACGAGACCGGCACGCTGCTGTTCGAGCAGGCGCTGTCCGCCGTGCGCGAGTGCCCCTGCGAACAGGGCTGCCCCAGCTGCGTCGGCGCGGGCGCGGGCGAAGAGGCCAAGAAAACCCTCATCGATCTGCTGGAGCGGATTCTCTCCGGGCAGGTCGGCTGAGCCGTACGGCAGCAAGTGGCTGTCGCCACTGCCGCGCCCGGCGGCAAAGCCGCCGGGCGCGTGCGGGGAGGGGCGCTGCCCCTCCCCGCACCTCTCCCCGCGCTCATGCGAAGCGCCGGTGCAAAAAGAAAGGCTTTTCGCCGTGCCTGGCGACAAACTTCGGTGGGGGTCTGGGGGAGCGCGAAGCGGAGCGGAGCCTCCCCCAGCTCGGGGCGGGCAGCGCCCGCCCCGAGTTTTCCGGGGAAGCCCGGAAAACCGGAGAATTCGGGAGCTTCAATTTATGGCTCCCGAATTCGTCGCCAGAATGCGCGGCAGCAAGTGGCAGTCGGCCCTGCCGACCGGGGTTCATAAATTGTTCATGAATTGCTTAACACTGCGCGGGCGGGACGTGGTATAATATGATAAGAGTAACCTTCAGAGAATTGATATGCGGGAGGGATTTCAGTTGATCGAGGTCAAGGGACTGGTCAAGCGGTACGGCGCGAAGATTGCGCTGTGTAACGTGAGCTTTCAGGCGGGCGAGGGCGAGTCGATCGCGCTGCTCGGCACGCAGGGCGCGGGAAAGACCACGCTGCTGGACGTGCTGTCGGGCGTGATGGAGTGCGACGAGGGCACGATTTCGGTGTGCGGATGCGACCTGCGTGAGCGGCCCTACGAGGCGAAGCGGCACATCGGCTACGTGCCGGCGGTTCCCCCGCTGTTCAAGGATATGACGCCCCGGCTGGCGCTGCGGTTCGTGGCCGAGGCGTGGGGACTGAGCCTGCGCGAGGCGTCCGGCCGGATCGACGAGATCCTCAAGGAGACGCAGCTCATCGAGGTGTCCGACACCCCGGCGCGCAACCTGACGACCAGCGCCCAGCGGATGCTGTCGCTCGCGCAGGCGCTCCTGATGGATCCCGAGGTGCTGCTCATCGACGAGCCGACCGTCGGCTTCGACGTAAAGGACGCGATCTGCGTGCGCCGGGTCATCAAGAGCCTGGCGGGCAAAAAGACCGTGCTCGTGGCCACGCAGAACCTGACCGAGGCCGAGTCGCTGTGCACCCGCGTTCTGGTGATGAGCCAGGGCAGCCTGCGCGCCGACGTGCCGATGGACAGGCTGCACGCCCTCGAGCTGGACACGAACGAAATGTCCGTCCGCGTGCTGGGCGGCAGGGACGCGGCCGAGCAGGCGGTTTCCTCCGTCAAGGGCGCGAAGGCGGTCTCCTGCGAGCCTTCAAAGGAGGACGGCGCGGTCGATCTGGTCGTGGAGATGGACGAAGACCTGCGCGCGCAGCTGTCCACCGCGCTGGTCAAGGCCGGCCTGCCCGTGCTGGAGATGAAGCGCGTGACCGTGAGCGGCGAAAAGCTGCTGGAGCAGCTGACCAGTGAAAAGGTGGGCGAGAAGGGAGCGGATTGCGATGAAGGCAATCTTTAAGCGCGAGCTGCGCGCCCTGTTCACCTCCTTTCGCACGTATCTGTTTCTGGCGCTGACGCTGGCGGCGGGCAGCGCGTGCGGCTGGCTGAAGAACCTTTCGACGACCAACCCGCAGTTCTGCGAAAACGCGCAGTATCTGGGGCTGGTGATGGCGGCGTGCGTGCCGCTCCTGACCGCGCCCACCTATGCCTCCGACCGGAAGAACCACGTCGAGCGCCTGCTGTGCAGCCTGCCCATCCGGCCGGTTTCGCTGGCAATGGGACGCTTCCTCGCGTGCCTGGCGCCGGTGGCGATCAGCTGCGCGCTGACGCTGCTCATCCCCGCGGCGCTGACGTTTATGGGCGGCTCGGGCATGGCGGCCAGTCTGGGCATGTGCGCGGCGCTCTTCTGCCTGGGCGCGCTGCTGGCGGCGCTGACGCTGCTGATCAGCTGCCTGACGAACGCGCCGTGGCAGGCATATCTCGCCTCGCTTGCCGTGTGCGCGGCGAGCTACTTTGCCCCCCTCGCGGCCGGTAAGCTGCTGACCGCGACCGCGCTGACCACCCCGATGATGCTGTGCCTGGTGCTGGCGATCTTCCTTCTGGCCTGGCTGGTGACGGGCAGCGTGTACCTGGGCGTGATCGTGACGGCGATAATTGACGTGCCGGTCGTGATCAGCCGGATGCAGGACGGCGGCATGAAGGCGGCGCGCGTCTTCGGGCGCATACTGAACCGCCTGTCGCTGTTCAACCCGCTGAGCGACTTTGCCATGGGCGTGGTGAACCTTCAGACGCTGGCCTGGTACCTGACCGCGGCGCTGTTCCTGGCGGCGGTCACGGCGCTGTGCCTGCGGGCGCGCCGCATGGGTGAAAGGAGGGCGCTGGCATGAAAAAGAAGCGCTTGATACTGACCGCCGTGGGCGCGGCGCTGCTGGCCGTGCTGGTGCTGGTCAATTCGCTGATCGGCCTGCTCCCGGTCTCCGCGCGCCGCCTGGACGCAACCACCGGCAGCCTGACGACCCCCAGCCAGTCCCTCTCGGACGCGGCAAAGGCGGTTTCGCACCCCGTAACCATCTACTACGTCGCCTCCGAGGCGAATACCGACACGCTGCTGTCCACGCTGGTGGAGCGCGCGCGGCAGGAAAACGGCCTGATCATCGTGAAGCGCCTGGTGCCGGGCACCGCGGGCGACGACGTCGTGTCCCGCTACGCGCCGGACGGCCTGTCCGAGAACAGCCTGATCGTCGTCGGGCCTGACCGCGCCTATGTCATCAAGAACGAAGACCTGATCGAGACCCAGTACAACCAGGCGGCCTACTACTACTCCGGCCAGTACGTCGTTGAGGGCCGCGAGTATCTGGCCGATTCGCTGCTCTCGTTCGCGCTGGAGTATACCACCCGCGACGACCTGCCGGTCGTGTATCAGCTGGCCGGGCACGGCGAGACCGCGCTGGAAAGCCTGGCCGCGGACGAACTGGCCCGGCGGTACGTCGCGCTCGAGACGCTGAACCTGTCTCAGGCGGACGGCGTGCCCGAGGACGCGCTGGCGCTGATCGTCAACGCCCCGACGAGCGACCTGACCAAGGAGGAGAGCGACAAGCTGCTGTCCTATCTCAAGACGGGCGGCAGGCTGCTGCTGACCACTGCCTACGACAAGACCGGCTTGCAGAACCTTTCCGACGTGACCGCGTATTACGGCCTGCAGGCGGTGAGCGGACTGGTGCAGGATCCCGGCAAGGGCCGCCACTACAGCGACTCGAACGGAACCTACAACTACTACATGAAGCCGATTCTGGCGGAGACCGGCGCGCTTGAGTCCCTCGCCCAGGCCGGCACGACCCTGTGCATCGCCCAGAGCCACGCGCTGACCGCCGGCGCCATCACCCGTGCGGGCCTGACCGTTCAGCCGCTGCTGACCACCTCTGAAGAGGCTTATCTCAAGGCGACCCTCGAGGGCGTGACCACGCTCGATCAGGAGGAGGGCGACGCGGCGGGCGAATTCACCCTGGCCATGTCGGCCGAGGAAGGCGACACCCGCCTGATCTGGATTGCCAGCGGCGTAGCCCTCTCCGACGGTGCCGCGCAGATCAGCTCGGGCGGCAACACCGCGATGTTCACCGAGCTGATAAACTACCTCGCAGACCTGCCCGAGGCGGCCGAGAGCGCGGGCGTGAACCTCATGCTCACCCCGCTCGAGTCCCAGAGCGCCGCCGCGCCCGTCGTGAAGGCGCTGTTGGCCGCGCTGCCCCTGTTCGCCCTGATCATCGGGCTGCTGGCGACGCGCAGGCGGAAGTAAACCATCATCTATTTCCCTCCCTCGGCTCCCTTTTCGGAGGGGCTGAGGGATAGGCTTTTTCTAAACGCAACCGCCCTGGAGGAACCATGATTGATCCGAAGATTCGCACGCTGCTGATGGTGGACGCCATGGGCAGCTATACCAAGGCCGCACAGGCGCTGTCTCTGACTCAGCCCGCAGTGAGCCATCACATCAAGCTCCTTGAGCAGGAGCTGGGCGTGACGATTTTCTATAAAAAAAAGACCCGCCTGAAGCCCACGCCCGAGGGCGAAATCCTGCTTCAGTACGCCCGGCGCGCGGCCGCGCTCGAGGATCAGATGCGGCAGGCGCTCGAGGACAACCGCCGCTCGCTGCGCACGCTGACCGTGGGCATCACCCCGACGGCGGCGGACATCCTGGTGCCGCAGATCCTGGCGCGGTATTGCGCGACGCATCCGGGCGTGCGCTTTCACATCGTGACCGGCCCGATCAAGAGCATCAACAGCATGCTGCGCTCCTACGAGGTGGATTTCGCCATCGTGGACGGCGTGCTGCGGGGCGAGCACTACACCTCGCTTTTGATCGACACCGACTATCTGTGCCTGGTGGTGTCGCCCGAGCACCCGTTTTCGCACCGCAAGAGCATCAGCCTGGAGGAACTCATGCTGGAGAAGCTGGTTATCCGCCCAAAGAAGACCGGCACGCGCAAGCTGCTGGAGGGGTACCTGATCAGCCACGGCCTGAACATCGCCGACTTCAACGTCATCATGGAGGTGGACAGCGTGTCCACGATCAAGGAGCTGGTGGCCTCCAACCTGGGCGTGACCATCATCAGCCACAGCGCCTGCGAGGCCGAGGTGCACGCCGGACGGCTGTGCGTGATACCGATCGAGAACTGCCGCATGGTGCGCGACATCAACCTGGTGTACAACGAGCAATGCCTGTGCCTGGACGTGATCGACGACATCTGCCGCCAGTACGCCTCGCTGAGGCAAAGGTAAATCCATCCGCCCTTCGATTTCGAGTCGGAGGGCTTTTTTCGCGGTTTTTTCGGGGCGCTGTAACGTTTCGGCCCGGCGCGTGTCTAACTGGTGAAAGGAGGCGAGGGAATGGCGCGTTTTGAGGACGCATACGAGCAATACGAGGCGCTGGTGCGCGGCTTTCTCACCCGGCTGTGCGGAAACAGGCACCTGGCCGAGGACCTGACGCAGGAGACCTTTTACCAGGCGATGCGGCACTGGAACGACTTTCGCGGCGAATCGTCGCTGTCCACCTGGCTGTGCACGATCGCCAAGCGGCTGTATTACAACGAGTGCCGAAGGGCGCCCAGCCTGCCTCTGCGCGAAGCCGAGGCTCGCGCGGAGGGTTCGGATCTTACCCAACGGCTGATCGACGGAGACCAGCGGGTCGCGCTGTTTTCACTGCTGCACAGGCTGCAGGAGCCCTTCCGGGAGGTCTTCACCCTGCGCACCTTCGGCGAGCTGTCCCACGCCGAAATCGCCGCCCTGTTCGGCAAGAGCGAGAGCTGGGCGCGCGTGACCTACCACCGGGCAAGACAACTGCTCAGACGAATGGCAGAGGAGGAAAATCTGGATGAAACGTGATTGCGAAATGGCGAGAGACCTGATGCCGCTGTGCGTGGACGGAGTGGCCAGCGAGGGCAGTCAGGAGTTTGTGGCGGCGCACGCGGCCAGCTGCAGGGAGTGCGCCGAGGTCTACCGACAGATGCGCGAGGCGCTCGCCCGTCAAAAATCCCCCGACCAGGCTCAGGCGGAGAACGACCAGGCGGCGCTGCGGATTCGCAGGCATCTGCGCGCGCGGGTGCTGCGCAGCGTGCTGCTGGGACTGCTGATCGGGCTGATCGTGTGCCTGGGCGGGATTCGCGCCTATGATTACCTCGCCAGCAGCTACTCCCGCGCCAAGGCGCTGGACAGCTACGAGGTGAGCGCCTACACCCGCGAGGTGACCGGCAGACTGGTGCTGGCCATGCGGTATCAGGGCGAGTATACGGGTTATTCAACCAAAGTCGAAAACGAGAGCGGCCGGTCGATAATCTATATCACCGCGACTCAGTCCCTGCTGCCCCGCGGCGGCGATTCCGAGGCCGGGAGCACGCTGCTTAACGAACCGGAGGGAATCGCCCCGAACGAGTACGACGAGATTCGCCAGGGCACGCCCAAGCACTACACCGTCGTCTGGAGGCGCGGCGAGGAAGCACCCGCCTGCTCCGACACGCTCGAGGCGTTCCTGCGCAACCTGGAGGAGCAGAACCGCAGCGCCATCGTGCAGAACGAATACTTCAGCTATGAGGTCGGCAACCTTCAGCCCAACGAAACGCCCCGCGTCTACACTGAGGCCGAGTGGCACGCCCTGCTCGAGGAAGGCGCACGTCTGCGCGCCGCCGCGCCGGAGCTCCAGGCAAACGATGACTAAATGCCGCCGGTCAGGCAGCTGGGCAGTGCCCGGTTCCACTTGCTGCCGGTCGGCAGTGCCGACATCCACTTGCTGCCGCCGGTTCTATCGACGAATTCGGGAACCATAAATTCGAGTTCCCGAATTCTGCCCGCTCGAACCCCACCGCCCGCGCTGCGGGCACCTCCCCTTTCAGGGGAGGCATGTCTCCGAAGCATAAAAGGCGCCCATGAAAGGGGAGCTGTCGCTGAAAGCGACTGAGGGGTTGAGCCTGCCCGCCGCACCATTCACACCGTACCATCAAAGGAGGTCGCGACCATGCAAGAGCCCTGGTTTTTCCTGGAGATTCTGCGCCTGAGCCCGGTACTGGCCGCGTTGGCGGCGCTGGCCTCGGCCGCGGTTGTGATCGCGCTGGGCTGGGCGCACCACCCGGAGGGACTGTGCCGCAAAAAAAGAAAGAGCAGATAAACAACGACTTGGCCTGCGTTGTCTGCGCCTGGGACCACGATTGCGTTACGCAGAGCGCCTGTTGGCGACAGCAGCAAGTGGCAGTCGGCCCTGCCGACCGGAGTCTCCCCCAGCCGAGGCGGCAGTTTCGCCAAAGGCGAAACCTGAAAACCCAAAGGGTTTTCAGCCTCCCTGCCACCCTCTCCAGTTTTTGCTGAAATCTAAGAGATTTCCGGGCGCAAAAATCGTCTCGTGCCCACACTGTATATTTGCACTGCCCGAGTCGGCAACGCCGACAAGAGTTTTTCGGAGAATTCCGGAAAACCGGAGAAATCAGCCGCTCCAATTTATGGCGGCTGGTTTCGTGTTCTGTCCGGCGGCAGCAAATGGAGCCGGACACTGCCCGGTCGAGAGGGCTGCGGCCCTCTCGAGCTCTCCGGGGGTTTTCGACAGTCTGAATCTGCGGAGAATTCCGCAGATTCGAAGAACCCAGCCGCTCCAATTTATGGCGGCTGGGTTCGTGTGCTATCCGGCGGCAGCAGGTGGCAGTCGGCCCTGCCGACCGGCAACGCCGACCGTCAATCCACGGGGAATTCCGTGGATTCGGAGAATTCGGGAACTCGAATCTATGGTTCCCGAATTCGTCGCCAGAACCCGCGGCAGCAAGTGGCAGTCGGCACTGCCGACCGGCAGCAAGTGGGTGCAGGCTCAGCCTGCCCGAGGGAATCAGAGGCACACGACCGCCAGATAGGCGATGTAGATGCCGATCAGCAGTATGCCCTGCCAGCGGCGGAAGCGCTGCGAGATGAGCGCGGGAATCAGCGCGATCATGGTCACGGCCAGGCATACCGGCATATCGACGCGGACGGTCGAGGCAGCTACCTGCAGCGTGCCGCCGGAGATCAACGAGCAGACGGGCAGGATCAGCGCCGTGTCGATGATGTTCGCGCCGATGACGTTGCCGACCGACAGCGAGGCCTCCTTCTTGACGATCGAGGTGATGGCGGTGACCAGCTCGGGCAGCGAGGTGCCGATGGCCACGGCGGTCAGCGCGACGACGTTTTCCGGAACGCCCAGGCGCTGGGCGAGCAGCGTGCCGTTGTCCACCAGCAGGTCGGAGCCGATCACGATGCCCGCCGCGCCCAGCACGAACAGCGCGATGTTTTTCAGCACGGTCTGGCGGGTCGGCTTTTCAGGCTTTTCGTCCGTCGAGTACTCATCCTGCCGCTTGGCGGCCCTGATGTTCTCCCAGATGAACAGCGCGAAGATCGCGAACATGACCACGCCGCGCGCCACGGGCAGCGTGCCGTCGCCGCACAGCGCCCACAAAAGCGCCACCGCGCCCATCAGCAGCACGCTCTTGAACAGGTAATCCTTGCGCTTGAGCGTCACGGGCAGGAACACCATGCTCAGGGCCATGATGAGCGCCGTATTGACCGTAACCGAGCCGATGGCGTTGCCGATGGCCATCTCGGCCTGCCCCTTGGACGCGGCGATGGAGCTGACGAGCAGCTCGGGCAGGGTGGTTGCGACCGAGACGATGGTCGCGCCCACGATGAAGCGCGGAATGCCTGAGACCTCCGCGATCCAGCCGGCGGCGTCCACGAACCAGTCGCCTCCCTTGATAATCAGCGCCAGACCCAGGATGAACAGAAGAATGATGACGATCAGGGACTGCATAATACCTCTCCTTTCGGTTGTTCGCGCCGCGGGATAAAAAAAGACTTATGTGCCGCGGCGGAAACTCCCTCCGAATTCGCCGGTACACATAAGTCTCGTTCTTTCAGGTCTGCCAGACCGGACGTCCTCCGGCCAGGATGTTGACAGGCCACGCGCCTGCGCGCGCGAACTACTCCCCTATATGGCGTTCAGTTTACCACAAATTCCCGGGCCTGTCAAGCAAAACGTGCGCGAATCTTTTTTCGGGAGCGGACAAGTTTTCGCACCGCCTTCATATAATGCATAGGGCAGAGGAGGAATGCCCAGTGACCCAGCGAAGCGCGAACGTACCCCGGCTGTATCGAGTGAACATCAGCGACATCCAGCCCAACCCCTATCAGCCCCGCCGCACCTTTTCTCAGGCCAGCGTGGCCGAACTGGCGGCGTCAATTCGCCAGTATGGCCTGATTTCGCCCATCAGCGTGCGCCGGAACGCCCAGGGTCAGTTTGAGCTGATCGCGGGCGAGCGCCGCCTGCGCGCGCTGGAGATGCTGGGCGAACAGACGACCGACGTCATCCTGATGAGCGCCTACGACGAGGACTGCGCGCTCATGGCGCTGATCGAGAACATACAGCGCGAAAACCTGAACTGCTTCGAGGAGGCCGAGGCCTACCGCGCCGCCATGCGCGAGCACGGCCTGTCTCAGGAGGAGCTGGCCCGCCGCCTGGGCAGAAGCCCCAGCTGCATCGCCAACCGCCTCAGGCTGCTGCGCCTGAGCGAAGGGCTGCGCGCGCAGATTCTCGAGGCGGGCCTGAGCGAGCGCCATGCCAGGACGCTGCTTCGCCTTCCCGACGAGGACAGCCGCCAGCAGGCGCTCTCCCGGATGATCGGCGAGCAGCTCAGCGTGCGCCAGAGCGAGGAGCTGGTCGAGCGCATGCTCAAGGCCACGCGCGCCGTCCGCTGCCCGCGCGTCATCTACCGCGATCACCGCCTGCTGGTCAACGCTCTGCTCAACACCGTCCGCGCCATGCAGGAGACCGGCGCGGGCGTGACCAGCCGCGTCACCGAGCGCGACCAGTGCGTCGAGATCACCGTCACCGTGCCGCGGGCGAGCGCCGGGGAAGGATAGCTCGAGAGGCAATCCAGGCCTCCCGGATTCGCGTGCTGCCCGGCGGAAATCGGTAGTGCCGACCCCTCAGCCGCCTTCGGCGCCAGCTCCCCTTTCAGGAGAGCCTTTGCGCTTTACCGAATATCTCTCCCCTGATAGGAATGGCCTGTGGTGCGGGCTGTAGGGTTTGAAATGCGTCTCATTCGAGGAGTCGCATTTCTATTTCCGCTCCGGTTTCGTGGATCAGAGTGCTTTCCGGGAGAGCTCGAGAGGTGCCTTTCTCAGAAAGGCAGCCTCAGCTTGTCAAAAAAGGTTTTGACAAGCTGGTGGCCGGGGAAGCAAGCTCCCCGGCCAGGT
>CAKUFI010000034.1 GCA_934647305.1 uncultured Clostridia bacterium
CGAGAGGGTCGCAACCCTCTCGAACTTTCAATCGCGCCCAGCGGCGTGTACGGTGGGCACGGGACGATTTTTGCGCCGGAAAATCCCATTTTCCAGAGCAAAAATCGTTTCCTTGCAGTTTTTGCGCCCGGAAATCTCTTAGATTTCAGCAAAAACTGGTGAGGGTGGCCGTGGCGGGGGAGCTTGCTTCCCCGTCCACCAGCTTGTCAAAACCTTTTTTGACAAGCTGAATCGGCTCTTCACATGAAGAGCCGATTTTCGTTTATGGCAGCGCCGCCGCACTGCGGATCCCCGTGGAGAGCGGTGATGGCCGGCGCGCGCCTCTCCACACCCCACCCACTGGCCTGACGACATGCAAGGAAGCGATTTCTCGAAGGAAATCGCATTTGATCGGGCAGCTGCGTCCGCATAAACCAGGCCTACAGCTTTTTGTACAGCCGGGCATTCCAGAAGGTCATGCCCAGCTCGTCGATGTAAAAGTGCAGTATAGCGCGCCAGTTTTTGGTCGCCGTGCTCAGCAGGATGTACTGCGCCTCCGCCGAAACGATCTGCGAGACCTGCTCAAACAGCGCGCGTCCCACGCCCTGCGAGCGGCGCTCGGGCACGACGTACAGCTCCTCCACCTCGAAGCAGGGCGTGCCGTCTGCCATGATCGAGCGGGACTCCTGTGAAAGGAACGCCCGGCCGAACAGGTAGGCGATCACCTTTTCGCCCTCGGTCGCCAGGAACACGCGGTTGCCCTCGATGTCCTCGGGCGTGTTGGCGCGATAGCCGGTGCAGCTCTTCTCGGCCGCCCAGTCCTCAGAAAACGCGATCAGCCGCTCCATCAGCTCCTGCGTCAGCGGAAACTCACGGTATTCGATCATCGCACATCCCCCTCCTTTCGGTCAGTCTTCCCGCCGCGCCTCCCCGTCGAGCAGCGCCTGCATGAACTTTTTGTCCTTCTTGTCGAGCGGAAAATCCTTCAGCAGCTCTGGACGGCGGCGATAGGTCAGCTCGAGCGAGCGGTCGCGCCGCCAGCGGTTGATTTTGGCGTGGTCGCCGGAGAGCAGCACCTCGGGCACCTCCAGCCCCCGGAACTCGCGCGGGCGGGTGTACTGTGGGTACTCGAGCAGGCCGGAGGAAAAGCTCTCGTCCTCGCTGGACTCGTCGCAGCCCAGCACGCCCGGTATCAGCCGCGCCACCGCGTCGATGATGACCAGCGCGCCCAACTCGCCCCCGGTGAGCACGTAGTCTCCGATGGAGACCTCCTCGTCGATGGCCAGGTCGATCGCCCGCTGATCCACGCCCTCATAGTGGCCGCACAGCAGCAGCAGATCGCCGCCCGCGGCCAGCTCCTCGGCCATTTTCTGGTCGAAGGTGCGCCCGCGCGGGGATAGATACAGCCTTTTGCCCGCGAAGCCGTCCTTCGTCGCGTCCTCGATCGCGTCCACGATGGGCTGCGCCAGCATCACCATGCCCGGCCCGCCGCCGAAGGGATAGTCGTCGGTGTTCTTGTGCTTGAGCGCGGAATAGGGACGGATGTCGATCACGTCCACCTGGAGGATGCCCTGCTCGATGGCGCGGCTGAGGATGCTGGTTTTGAGCACCGGCTCCACCATTTCAGGGAAGATGGTCAGCACCTTAATCTTCAAAGACAGCCACCTCGTTCAAGCGCTTCGCCTTAAACAGCATCTGCTTTTCGCGCACGTCCACGCGCAGCACCACGTCCTTGAGCGCGGGCACCAGCACCTCGCCCAGCGGCCCGCGGAACACGTATACGTCGTTTCCGCCCGGCTGCATCACGTCCACCAGCTCGCCCAGGTCGCGGCCCTCGTCGTCCGCGCCGTGACAGCCGATCAGATCGCAGATGAACTCCGCGTCCTCGGGCAGCTCCACCGCGTGCTCGCGGTCGATGTAGAGCAGCTGTCCGCGCAGCTTTTCGGCCTCATTGCGGTCGGAAACACCCTCAAGCAGCAGGTACGCGCCGCTCTTGTCCACCCGGGCGGAGAGCACCTGAACCGGCTCATACTGCCCGTTTTTCTCAAAAAAGACCTGTTCAAGGTCATAGAACCGCTCCGGGTCGCAGGTCACAGGCTTCACCTTGACCTCGCCGCGAATCCCCTGCGGCTTGAGCACCTCGCCGATGAGCAGGTGCGTAGAAAGCGTATGCGGATCGTTCATTCAGTCCTCCAGTCTGAGAAAGGCGCACAGCGCCTCGTGATCGGACAGGTACTTGCCAAACGGTTTGTCGTTCCAGGCGACCGGCTCCCGCTCGGCCTCAAAGCCCTTCGTAAAGATGTAGTCGATCTGCGGCTGCTCCATTTTGCGGCCGAAATCGTGCCAGGACGCGGGAAAATCCGGCGTCTGGCAGGTCAGCCTGACCTCCGGGTGCGTCAGGAACACCTTGATCGGCGCGCTGTCCGGCGCGGCGTTCATGTCGCCCATCAGGATGACCGGCAGGTCAAATCGCGCGAGGTCGCGCTTCATGCGCTCCATCAGCGCAGTCGCTCCCAGCACGCGCGCCTCGTCGGAGACGTGGTCCAGGTGGGTGTTGTACAGGTGGAACAGCCGGTTCGTGTCCAGCGTCCGCAGCATGACGTGCGTGCACACGCGCGGGCACTCGGACTGGTTTTCATACCTCGAGCCGGGCACGTCGGGCGTGCCGGACAGCCAGAAGGTCTCCAGGCTCATCAGCTCGAACCGGTCGCGCCGAAAGCCGATCATGTTGTTCTCCCCGCCGTAGTCTGCGTCCCGTCCGCAGCCCACGAACAGGTACTCGCCCAGCCACCGCTTCAGGAAGTCGCCCATCGCTGGCAGCACCTCCTGAAAGCCGACCGCGTCCGGCTTTTCCGCGTCCAGTTTGTCCAGCACCAGTCCCTTGCGAAATTCCCAACGGTTTTCCGCGTCGTAGTCGTTGTCGCACCGCAGGTTAAACGTCACAATCTTCATTACATTTCTCCTTTAAGGCAAGCTGAGCCTGCACGCACTTGCTGCCGGCAGGCTCAGCCTGCATCCACTTGCTGCCGGCAGGCTCAGCCTGCATCCACTTGCTGCCGGCAGGCTGAGCCTGCATCCACTTGCTGCCGGCAGGCAGTGCCTGCATCCACTTGCTGCCGTCAGGCTGAGCCTGCATTCACTTGCTGACGGCAGGCAGTGCCTGCATCCACTTGCTGCCGCGCATCCTGTCGACGAATTCGGGAACCATAAATTGGAGTTCCCGAATTCTGCGGTTTTCCGGGAGTTCCCGGAAAACTCCTGTCGGTGTCGCCGACTGCGCGCGAACTCACAGCGCAGGCATAGGAACAGGGCCGCTGTACCTGCGGGCGGCAGGGTTGTCCGGGGCGGCAAAGCGGATGCCCGGTACAAAAACGGAGCTCAAGCGCGCGGCTCAAGCCCCTTTGGGTTACACGATCTCGACAAACACCGGCTTCTCGTCCTTGACCGTCGCCGCCTTAACCAGCGTGCGGATGGCCTTGGCGATGCGGCCCTGGCGGCCGATGACCTTGCCCATGTCCTCCGGCGCGACGTGCAGCTCGAGAACGACCGACTCGGGGCCGTCCTTCTCCACCACCTCGACCGCGTCCGGGTTTTCAACCAGGGACTGGGCAATATACTTTACAAGTTCCAGCATGACTGAATCCTCCTATGAATTAGAGGACGCCGCCCTTCTTGAGCAGAGCGCGGGTGGTGTCGGTGGGCTGGGCGCCGGTGGACAGCCAGTACTTGGCGCGCTCGTCGTTGATCTTCAGCTCCACGGGCTCGGACACGGGATTGTAGTAGCCGATCTCCTCGATGGCGCGGCCGTTGCGGGCGCTGCGGCTGTCGATGACGACGATGCGGTAGAAGGGGGTCTTCTTCATGCCCATTCTCTTCAGACGAATCTTAACCATTGTGATCTTCCTCCTAAAATTTATATGAATAGAGAACTTTCATTCTGTATTCAAGCGGATTTATCGGGCGCCCTTGAAGGGCATGCGCAGTCTCCCGCGCTTTCCCCCGCCCATGACTTCCTTCATCATCTGGCGGGTCTGCTCAAACTGCTTGAGCAGCAGGTTGACCTCCTGGACGGTGGTTCCGCTGCCCGCGGCGATGCGGCGCTTGCGGCTGGCGTTGAGGATGTCGGGATTGCGGCGCTCCATGCGGGTCATGGAGTAGATGATGGCGCAGGTTTTGGCCTGCTGCTTGGCGATCTTGTCCTCGTCGATGGAGATATCGCCCAGCTTGCTGCCCACCCCGGGAATCATCTTGAGCAGGTCGGTGACCGAGCCCATCTTCTTCATCTGCTGCATCTGGGTCAGGAAGTCGTCCAGCGTGAAGGACTGGGTGCGCAGCTTGTGCTCCAGCTCCGATGCCGACTTCTCGTCGAAGCTGTCCTGCGCCTTTTCAATCAGCGTCAGCACGTCGCCCATGCCCAGGATTCGGCTGGCCATGCGATCGGGATAGAAGGGCTCGATGTCGGTCAGCTTCTCGCCGGTGCCGCTGAACTTGATGGGCTTGCCGGTGACGGCCTTGACCGAGATGGCTGCGCCGCCGCGGGTGTCGCCGTCCAGCTTGGTCAGGATCACGCCGTCCACGCCCAGGTTTTTATTGAAGGTATCGGCCACGTTGACCGCGTCCTGACCGGTCATGGCGTCCACGACCAGCAGGATTTCCTGCGGCTTCACGGTGTCGCGCACGTTGCGCAGCTCCTGCATCAGGTGCTCGTCGATGTGCAGGCGGCCTGCCGTATCCAGGATCACCGGGTCGCGGCCATAGTACCGGGCGTACTCGACGGCCTCCTGCGCGATCTTGACCGGGTCGCCTTGGCCGCGCTCAAAGACCTCGACCCCCACCTGGGAGCCCACCACCTGCAGCTGCTTGATGGCGGCAGGACGGTACACGTCGCAGGCGACCAGGAGCGGCTTTTTGCCCTGCTTTTTGAGCATGCCGCCCAGCTTTCCGGCCATCGTGGTCTTGCCCGCGCCCTGCAGGCCGCAGAGCATATAGATGGTCGGGGCGGTCGGCGAGTAGGTCAGCTTGGAGCCCGTGCCGCCGATGAGCTCGGTCAGCTCCTCGTTGACGATCTTGATGACCTGCTGACCGGGTGTCAGGCTTTCCAGGATGTCCGCGCCCACGGCCCGGTCGGTCACCTTTTTCACAAAGTCCTTGACCACGGCATAGTTGACGTCGGCCTCGAGCAGCGCCATGCGCACCTCTCTCATCGCGGTCTTGACGTCCTGCTCAGACAGCTTGCCCTTGCTGCTCAGTTTGCGGAATGCAGCGGTCAGCTTCTCGGTCAATCCCTCAAATGCCATGCCACGATCACCTCTCTATTCTTTCAATCAGTTCAAGCGAAGCGCGCGCCCTGTCAAGCGCCCCCTCGCTGCCCGGCTGCGGGCGGATATTTCCCAGCTCCTCCCGGCAGGCCGCGACCGCCTTTTCCATCTCGCGGTAGCGCCTGACCAGGCCGAGCATGTCCTCGTACTTTACCAGCTGCGCCTCGGCGGCCTTGATCGCGTCGTGCACGCCCTGGCGGCTGATGCCCAGCTGATCGGCGATTTCCTGAAAGGTCAGATCCTCCTCCAGTCTCAGGGAAAGAATCTGCCGCCGGTGCTCGGTCAGAAGCGGCGCGTAGAAATCCATGAGCACGGTCAGCTCAAAGCGCTTATCCACGGCCCGCCTCCTGTAAAGTCATTCACATTGACAACGAAAGGTATTATACCCCCTGTGCGCCGTCTTGTCAAGTCTTTTCCCTTGCTATCCGTCTATTTAACACGCCGCGCGCATACCCTGACTGTGAAACGGGGGGATAGCGCATGAAAACCATGCTCATTCGAAGAAGCCGGCGTCCATCTCAGCTGACGAAGGCGCTGATTTTCCTGGGAATCGCACTGCTGGCCTACGCGATCACGGCGCTGGGCGGGGCCAAAAAGGCGACGGTTGAGACCGTGAAGGGCGCCGAGCTGGTCACGCAGGAATACAACGTGCCGGAGCAGAACCTGCACATGATCTCCTTCGGCGTGTACGACACCGAGGCCGAGGCGCGCGTCGAGGCGGCGCGGTATGTCGGCCGGGGCACGGCGGGCTACATCTACCCGGCCTCGCGGCTGTTCGTGATCGCGGCGGGCTACGAAGCGCGGGAGGATGCGCAGCGCGTCGCCGAGCAGCTTCAGTCAGCCGAGGGCATTGCCTGCGAGGTGCTCTCGGTCAAGAGTGAGCCGGTCTGCCTGAAGATCACCGCCGCCCAGGCACAGATTCAGGCGCTCGTCTCCTGCGACGCGACGCTGCGCGAGGCGCTGAGCGAGCTGGGGCAGCTGTCCTTCGCGCTGGACGGGGCGAATTCGGACTACCTGCAGGTCACGAGCCGCCTGCAGGACACGCTCGACCGCACCGCGCTGGCCGCGTCGTCTCTGCGCGAGGACTACCAGCTCGCCGGGGACGCGATCGGCGGCGGGTACCTGCGCCTGCTGAACGCCTACTCGAGCTCCATCCGACAGCTGCTCACCGACAGCGCCGCCACCACCCTCGCCTTCTCCAGCCGCCTCAAGTACGCCTTCCTCGACAACCGCCTGGCCTATATCCAGTTTCTGCAGGGGCTGAGCGGCTCGGTCGAGCAAAACGGCCGCAGGGAAGCCGCCCTGCCGTCCGGGCCTCGGGAAGCGGCATGAAAAGAGGCCCCGGAACGCTCCGGAGCCTCGTAAAACCGTTTTTCTCAGGGAAATGGGGCAGGCAGATCAGTCGGCCAGCGTGCCCATGGGATCCCAGGGCGCGAGCACGACCGGCTCCTTCTCAGAGAGCGCGGCCAGGTCGCCCAGGTACTCCTTCTCGACCGCCGCCTGATACACATACTGGTCAAACCAGCTGTCCGAGCAGACGTAATAGCCCTTCGATCCGTTCTTGTCACCCCAGCTGTTCTCGATCTTCCAACGAGTGGGCTTGCCGTCCTCGAGCTGCACGCCGGTGAGCACCATGGCGTGGTTCATCGCGGAGAAGCCGTAGTCCAGCGCGTCCGCCTTGGAAATAGTCAGGTTCAGGCCGGTCAGCAGCTCCATGTCGAAGCACTGGTCGTCCCACACGCCGCGCTCGCGCTCGCCGAACTTGCCCACGTCGCTGCCGAACCAGACCACCTTGCCCGCCTGCATCTGCGCGATGATGGCGGCCTTGAACTCGTCCATGGTCAGGTTCAGGTGCTTGACCGGCTTGCCGCCCACCACGTTGCCCAGCAGGCGCACGGTGTAGGTCTGGTGGTAGGGCTTGTCGGCCGTGGGGGCGTGAATGATGCTGACCGTCTTCTTCAGCAGGTCGCCCACGTATTTGTCGCGGAAGGTCAGCGGCGTCAGACCCTTCTCCAGGTGATACGCCTTGTCCTTGTCCACATACTCAAAGTCGAACGCCTTGGGCGGCTCGGTATAGCAGCTGCACAGGAAGGCGTACACGTCCGCGAGCATCGACTGCTTCTCAGACTGAATCGCCTCCTCGCACGCGCCCTGCCTGGCCATCTCGCGCAGCTTGACCGCGCAGGCCTTCAGGTTGCGGTTGAGCACGTGGTTCATGTTGGCGGTGTGGCAGGATTGGAAGGTCTCGTCGTACACGTCCTTGGGCACCACGCCGTACTTCTCCACGATGTTGGCAAACATCTCCCACTGGCCGCCGTCGTGCACGCCGGTCGCCAGGATGAAGGACACCGTGCGGTCGTCCGCGGGCAGGTCGGCGGTCTCCAGGATGCTCTCCAGGAAGTAATTCGTCCGCTCAAACTTGTCCCAGAAGGCCAGGTAGCTCTGCGACAGCTCGAACGCGTCCAGGTTCAGGTCTTTGGCGATCTTCTCGCGCAGCACGTTGGTCGCCGCGAACAGCCAGCAGCGGCCGCTCGCCTGCTGATTGGTCACGTCCAGCGTCGGGATTTCCAGCGAGAACTTCTGCTTCATCTCGAAGGAAGCGCGGGAGACAAACGCGACGTCGTTGAGCGCGGTCTTGGACAGCGCCAGCGTGGCCAGGCAGCGCTCGGTAGACTGATTGTAGCGCAGCGACCAGGCGGAAAGCTGTTCACAGGTCACAGGAGTCTGTTTCATGGGTAAATCTTCCTTTCTTTTGCGTATTTCGCCCCCGGAACTATCCGGGCGCAGATAAAAACACTGTATACAGTGTAGCGCCCCCGACGGCGCTTGTCAAGTGGCATTCGCGCAAACGGGGCATCCGCGCCCGCCCAAAAGAAACAGCCGGAGATCCTCGAAAGAATCTCCGGTACATTGCGTGCGTTACGCGTTTTTCCATTCAAACTGGGTGGTGAGCAGGTTTACCTCGCCGCCCGCCACGTGGAGCATACCGCCCCTGCAGTGAGCCTTGAGCACCTTGCCGTTCACCACAACGCGCGTTTCCCCGTCGCCCACGGCGGTGAGGTAGTCGATGTGGCGCGGCAGAATGCAAACCTCGCCCTGCACGGTGCGAACCACGATGCGATCCGCGTCGCCCTCATAGACCATTTCCTCCGGCGTGACGATTCTCAGCCTGATGCTCGCCATTTTTATTCTCCTTTTTTCGCCTTGGCGACCGCCTCGTCGATGGTACCCACGAACAGGAAGGCGCTCTCGGGCAGATCGTCGTGCTTGCCCTCGATGATCTCCTTGAAGCCGCGGATGGTTTCCTTGAGCGGGACATAGCGGCCCTGCATGCCGGTAAACTGCTCGGCGACGTGGAAGGGCTGGCTCAGGAAGCGCTGCACCTTACGGGCGCGGGCCACGGTGATCTTGTCCTCGTCGGACAGCTCATCCATACCCATGATGGCGATGATGTCCTGCAGCTCCTTGTAGCGCTGCAGAATGCTCTGCACCTGACGGGCGACCTCGTAGTGCTCCTTGCCGACGACCTCAGGCGAGAGGATACGGCTGGTGGAGTCGAGCGGATCCACGGCCGGGAAGATACCCAGCGAGGAAATGCTGCGGCTGAGCACGGTGGTGGCGTCCAGATGCGCGAACGTCGTCGCGGGGGCCGGGTCGGTCAGGTCGTCGGCCGGCACGTAAACCGCCTGCACCGAGGTGATCGAGCCCTTGTGGGTGGAGGTGATGCGCTCCTGGAGCGCGCCCATTTCGGTGGCCAGGGTGGGCTGATAGCCCACGGCGCTGGGCATACGGCCGAGCAGAGCCGACACCTCGGAACCCGCCTGAGTGAAACGGAAGATGTTGTCGATGAACAGCAGCACGTCCTGGTTCTCGCGATCGCGGAAGTACTCCGCCATCGTCAGGCCGGACAGCGCCACGCGCATACGAGCTCCCGGCGGCTCGTTCATCTGACCATAGACCAGCGCGGTCTTGTTCAGAACGCCGCTTTCCTTCATTTCGTTGTACAGGTCGTTGCCCTCGCGGGTACGCTCGCCGACGCCGGTGAACACGGACAGGCCGCCGTGCTCCTTGGCGATGTTGTTGATCAGCTCCATGATCAGAACGGTTTTGCCGACGCCCGCGCCGCCGAACAGGCCGATCTTGCCGCCCTTTGCGTAGGGCGCGATCAGGTCGACGACCTTGATGCCGGTTTCCAGGATCTCGGTCGTGGACTCCTGCTCGTCATAGCTGGGCGCTTCGCGGTGAATGGGCCACCTTTCCATGCCCTCGGGAGCCGGCATATTGTCGATCGGCTCGCCCAGCAGGTTAAAGATGCGGCCCAGGCACTTCTCGCCCACCGGCACGGAAATCGGCGCGCCGGTATCGATTGCCTCAATGCCACGTCTCAGGCCGTCGGTGCTGCTCATGGCGATACAGCGCGCTACGTTGTCGCCAACGTGCTGCGCCACCTCGGCCACCAGCGTCTCCTCGCCCTTTCTGATCTCAATGGCATTGAGCAGTTCGGGCATGTGGCCGTCCTGAAACTGAATGTCAAGCACCGGGCCGATAACCTGCACGACGGTGCCGATATTCTGCTTCTCCATGCTTATCTCCTATCTCGGCGCTTATTCTTCAGCACCGGCTACGATTTCGGTGATCTCCTGCGTGATCGAGCTCTGGCGCGCGCGGTTGTAGTGCAGGCTCAGTTCATCAATCATCTTCTGCGCGTTCTTCGTCGCCGAATCCATGGCGTTGCGGCGAGCAGAAACCTCGCTGGCAAACGCGTCGCATACGGCGGCGTAGAGCTGCCCGGCCAGATAGTCGGGCATGACGGCCGCAAGAATCGTCGCAGGGTCCGGTTCCATAATCATCTGGGAGGCGTGCTTCGCGTCCGAATCGGGCGTCACCGGCAGAAGCGTGGTCACGACCGCGTCCTGCACCAGCGCAGAGAGCAGCGTGGTGGACACCAGCGTCACCTTCGCGCACTGGCCGGAGAGGAAGCGTTCGATGAGCAGGTCGGCCATTTCGCGGCACTCAGTGCCCTTGACCTGCTCGGTCCGCGCGTACTTGTCGGAAAGCAGCCTGCAGCCGCGGTGGGTATAGCGGTCGAGCGCCTTTTTGCCCACGGGCAGCACCCAGGTTTTTTCGTCGATCAGCTCGTCGGCCAGCTTGAACACGGCGGCGTTGTAGTGCCCGGCCAGTCCGCGGTCGCCCGCGATGACCACGACGCACTTTTCATCGCCCGCCTGCTCGCAGAAGAACGGCGGCTGCTCGTCCAGGTTGTGTGAAGCGATATCGGCAATCACCTGCTGACTGATGCGCATATAGGGACGGGTCTGCTCCATGCGCTGCCGCGCCTTGCGAATTTTGGAGGAAGCGACCAGCTGCATGGCGTTGGTAATCTGCTTGGTGCTCTCCACGCTTCGAATGCGCAGCTTGATATCCTTCATCGTCGATCCGGCCATCGATTAACCCTCCCTCATCTGAAGGAAGTCGGTCGTGTAGGAGTCGATGGCGGCTTTGAGCTTCTCCTCGTTTTCCTTATCCAGGTTGCCGGTGGTACGAATCGCGTCGAGCACGTCGCCGGACTGGGCGGCCATGCGCTCGTAGAGCCCCGTTTCGTATTCCTTCACAGCCTGAAGCGGCACCTTTTCCAGGTAATTGTGCACCACGGCGTAGAGTATGCAGACCTGATTCTCGACCGGAACCGGCGCGGAATGGTTCTGCTTGAGCACCTCCACGATGCGCTCGCCCTGATTCAGGCGGGCCTTGGTATCCGCGTCCAGGTCGCTGCCGAACTGGGCGAAGGACTGAAGCTCGCGGTACTGGCTGTAGATCAGCTTCAGGGTACCGGCGACCTTCTTCATGGCCTTAATCTGGGCGTTGCCGCCGACACGGGACACCGAAATGCCCGGGTTCACGGCGGGCATGATGCCGGCGTGGAACATCTCGGTCTCCAGGAAGATCTGGCCGTCGGTGATCGAGATGACGTTGGTGGGGATGTAGGCGGAGACGTCGCCGGCCTGGGTCTCGATGATGGGCAGGGCGGTCAGAGAGCCGCCGCCGTACTCGGGCGCCATGCGGGCCGCGCGCTCCAGCAGTCTGGAGTGCAGATAGAAGACGTCGCCGGGATAGGCCTCGCGTCCCGGAGGACGGCGAATCAGCAGCGACAGCGCGCGATACGCCACCGCGTGCTTGGACAGATCGTCATAGATGATCAGGGCGTCCTTACCCTTACTCATGAAGTACTCGCCCATCGTGCAGCCGGCATAGGGGGCGATATACTGAAGGGGCGCCAGCTCAGCCGCCGTCGCGCTGACGATGATGGTGTAGTCCATCGCGCCGGCCTGGGTCAGCTGCTCGACCAGGCGGGCCACGGTGCTGCGCTTCTGGCCGATGGCCACATAAATGCAGACCACGTCCTTGCCTTTCTGGTTGAGGATGGTATCCACGGCGATGGTGGTCTTGCCGGTCTGGCGGTCGCCGATGATCAGCTCGCGCTGGCCGCGGCCGATCGGGATCATGCTGTCGATGGCCTTGATACCGGTCTGAAGCGGCACGGAAACGCCCTTGCGCTCGATGATGCCGGGAGCCTTTCGCTCTATGGGCCAATGCTCCTTGGCCTCGATGGGGCCCTTGCCGTCAACCGGCTGGCCCAGGGCGTTCACGACGCGGCCGATCAGCTTCTCGCCCACCGGCACGGAAACCACCTGACCGGTGCGCTCCACGACGTCGTCTTCCTTGATGCCCTCGTCGCTGCCCAGCATGACCACGGCCACGGAATTCTCCTCCAGGTTCAGCGCCATGCCGTACGCGCCGGTGGAAAAGCGCACCAGCTCGTTGCTCATGCACTTCTCCAGGCCGCTGACGTGCGCGATTCCGTCGCCAATCTGCAAGACGGTGCCCACGTCGCTCTGATCAATCTTCTTGCCGTAGTTCTTGATCTGCGACTTGATAATTTTTGAGATTTCTTCGGGCTTGAGTTGCATTTGATCAGCCTTCTTTCCTTACTGCTCATCCGCCAGATAGCGGCGCATGAGATCCAGCCTGTGCTGGATGGTATTGTCATAGCGGCGTCCCTGCATATCCACGCGCAGACCGCCGATCAGCGCCCTGTCCAGCCGCACGTCGAGGCGCACGGCCTTGCCGGAAAGCTCCGACAGGCGCTTGATCAGGCGGGCCTTCTGCGTTTCGGAAAGCGGCTCGGCCGAGGTGACGGTCGCCTCCACGACGCCCTGCGCCTCCATCGATTTGAGATGGAAGTACTTTGCGCACTCGTGGAAGTATGAAAGCGCGCCGCGCTGCAAAAGCAGCTTGGTAAAGTTCACCAGGTAGGGATGCGCCTCGCCGATGCTCTCGTCGAGTATGCGCAGTCTCTCCTCCTGCGGCAGCGCATGGGAAGAAAGCAGGCTGATATAGCCCTTTTCCTCCTGAAAAATCCGATCCAGCGCGGCAATTTCGTCATCCAGGCGATCAAGCAAACGCTCCTCTTTCGCCAGTTCAAACAGCGCCTCGCCGTATTCTCTGGCCAGCTGCGTCATGCTTCTTCACCCGCATTTCGGATAAATTCGTCCACCAGCTTGTCGTAGTCGTCCGCCTTGATCTCGCGGCTGACCATCTGCTCGGCGATGTCTACCGCCATGCCGGACATCTCTTTCTTGACCTGGGCAATCGCCTTGACCTTCTGCTGCTCGATCTCGTTCTCGGCGCGCTGCATCATGCTGCCCGCCTGCTCCTGCGCCTCCTTGAGGATGGCGTCGGAGCGCAGAGAAGCCGTTTCAACCGCCTTCTTGACCAAGCTGTCCGCCTCGGCTCGCGCGCCGGAGAGACGCTGGTCATAGTCCTGCTTCATCTGAGCGGCCTGCGCGCGGTCGGTATTGGCCGCGTCGTAGAGACCGTCGACCTCCTGCTGGCGCTTTTCAAGCACCGCCATGACCGGCTTGAACAGGAACTTCTTCATCAGAGAGCAGAGAATCAGCAGGTTGCAGAATGCGAAGATGATATTCCAGGGCACGATCGAGAAAAACTCCTGCACCTTCATGCTTCGTTCCTCCCGCTCTTTCCGCTTAGTTCAGCTTGCCCACCAGCGGGTTGACGAGCACCAGGATCAGAGCGATGATGAAGCTGTAAATACCGGTGGTTTCGGCCAGGGCGCAGCCCAGGATCAGGGAAGAGGTGATTTCGCTCTTGGCCTCGGGCTGACGGCCGATCGCCTCCAGCGCCTTACCGGCCGCAAAGCCTTCGCCGACGGCGGGACCCCAGCCGGCGGTCATCGCGATACCCGCGCCAATCGCGGAGCAGCCCAGAACAATAGCCTTATCCAGATTCATAACAATACCCTCCTAAATCATTCTTGTCGTTGTGGGAACGGGAATCTATTTGCTAACCCTCCGCAGCTACCGAGATGTTGATCATCATCAGCATGCAGAAGATGAAAGCCTGAATACAGCTGGAGAACAGGTCGAAGTAGATCGACAGGATGGCCGGAAGGCCGATCTGAAGCAGCGGGACGCCACTCATCACCTGACCCACGACGCCCGGAATCAGGCCGAACAGCGCGGCCGAGGCGGCGCCCAGCGCCGAATACACCAGCATGGAAATAATCGAACCGGAGGCCACGTTGCCGAAGTGACGGAAGGCCATGGACAGAGGCGTCATGACCTCGCTGATCACGTTGATGGGCATCAGCGGGGGCAGCGGCTTAAAGTAGCCCAGCAGGTATCCGCCCAGGCCGTTGGTCTTGATCTTCCAGTAAGTAATCAGCACGAACACCACCGCCGCCCAGCCGATCAGCGTGGACAAATCAGCCGTGGGCGAGAACATGGTCACCAGGCCCAGCAGGCTGGACAGCGTGCTGATTCCCAGCACTGACGCGGCCAGCGGCGCGTAAAACGAGAGCCTGAATTTCGGCCCCATGTTTGTCGACACCAGGCCGTTGACCTTGGTCACGATCCACTCGGCGACGATCTGCCGCCTGGTGGTGGCGTGTACCTTCAGTCCGCGGGTCAGAAAAATACAGACCGCCGTGATCACCGCCATGACAATCCACGTGTTCACGACCGCCTCGGACAGCATGAACCAGTCGTTCTGATAGAGTATTCTCGCACCGCTCAGGTCGATCTCCATCAGTATTCACTCCCCTTCGCCTTCATTTTCGTCAGCAGCTGCATCGCCATGATGGTCACGCGCGGGAACAGAAGCGGCGCCATGCAGGCGATCCAGTTCGCGCCCAGCAGCTTGATCGACACGCCGATAATCACCATCATCGCGCACAGGCGCTTGCTGTAGCTCATCTTCATCTTGGCCTTGGCCTGCTTCATCGCGTCCTTTTCCTCGGCGTCCAGCCCGTGCGTCACCTTCTGCACGGTATAGGCCATGAAAAAGAAGTTGCCGACCGCCGTCACAAAGCCGATCGACGCGCCCAGCAGCACCATCCAGTCAAACCGCCCGATGATCGCGAACACCGCCGCCATGATCGCGGTCAGTATGCCCGTGCCGATGGCGATATGCCCGGTCTCAACCCAAACCGCCTTTTGTGGCTTCATCTCACCCGTTTCCTTTCCGGCAGAGCCGCCTAAACAGTTTCCAGTATACCCCGCGCGCCTGCGCGCGGCAATGGGCATTCCCGAAGGAGCGCCCGTTTTTTGCGCATTCGCGGGGAAATGTCCGAATCCGGGCATCCCATTCGCCGCCATGATACAATCCAATCCAATTGTAGATTATACTACACATTGCCGTCTGAAACAAGCCGTTGCATAGGTTTATTTTCCGCTAATTTTCCACATTGATCCTCCGTTTTCTTAACACGCGGACAGAGCCCGCGCTTTTTTGACGGCTTTTCCTGCAAATATTCTTGACACTCCGCCCCGGCAGTGCTATAATCACCCTGTAAATGCAGCTTCTGATGCATCCATTCTTGAATATGACCGGAAAGGAAGCAGTTCAATATGCAGACCAGAATCGAACGGGACGCGGTCGGCGCGCTGGAGGTTCCATTTGACGCGTATTACGGCGCGCAGTCCATGCGCGGCCGGGAGAACTTTCCCATCACCGGGCGGGGTATGCACCCGGCGCTCGTCGATAACATCGTGCGCATCAAGCGCGCCGCCTGCCAGGCCAACCTGCAGGCGGGAACGCTCGAGCCGGCCGTGGCTCAGGCCATACTCGCCGCCTGCGACGAGATTCTCGCGGGCAGGCTGCGCGATCAGTTCATCGTGGACTGCATCCAGGGCGGCGCGGGCACCTCGGCCAACATGAACGCCAACGAGGTGATCGCCAACCGCGCGCTGGAGATCCTGGGCCGCGAAAAGGGCGAATATGCCTTCGTCCACCCGAACGACCACGTGAACCTGGGCCAGTCCACCAACGACGTCTACCCCACCGCCGGCAAGCTCACCGCCCATATGCTGACCGACCGACTGCTCGAGGCGCTGTGCAGCCTGTGCGAGGCGCTGCGCGAGAAGGGCGCGGAGTTCGACGACGTGCTCAAGATGGGCCGCACACAGCTCGAGGACGCGGTGCCCATGCGCCTGGGGCAGAGCTTCCGCGCCTACGAGGCCGTGCTCCGGCGCGACCTTTCCCGGCTTCAGGAGGCGCAGTCGGCGCTGCGCACGGTCAACCTGGGCGGCACCGCCATCGGCACCGCGCTCAACGCCGCGCCCGGATACCTCAAATGCGTCCTGCCCATACTCTCCGAGCTGACCGGCATACCGCTTTCCCGCTCGCGCGACCTGATCGACGGCACGCAGAACACCGACGCGTTCACCGCCCTCTCCGGCGCGCTCAAGACCTGTGCGATGAACCTGTCGAAGATCTGCAACGACCTGCGCCTGCTCGCCAGCGGCCCGAAGACTGGTCTGGGCGAAATCGTGCTGCCCGCCCGGCAGAACGGCTCCTCGATCATGCCCGGCAAGATCAACCCGGTCATTCCCGAGGTGGTCAACCAGGTGGCCTTCAAGGTCGCGGGCAACGACACGACCATCTGCATGGCCAGCGAGGCCGGCCAGCTCGAGCTCAACGCCTTCGAGCCAGTCATGTTCACCTGCCTGTTCGAATCGATCGAGTGCCTGACCCACGCCGCCCGCACGCTCGAGGTCAACTGCGTCCGTGGCATCACCGCCAACCGCGAGCGCTGCCTGAGCCTGGTTCGCTCCAGCGCCGGAATCGTCACCGCGCTGTGCCCGGTGCTGGGCTATGCCCGCGCCGCCGCCCTCGTCAGGGAGGCGCTCGCCACCAACCGCCCGGTCTACGAGGTGGCGCGCGACTCCGCCCACCTCTCCCGCGAGGAGATCGACCGCCTGCTCAACCTGCGCCAGATGACCGAGGTGCCCGGCGACGCCGCGCAGGCGTGACAGCCCCATTCTCCCGGCAAGCCGGGCAGGAAAAGGCGGAAACAGAGTCCTTGCGTGAAAGTGCGGCAGGCTGTCATGGAGATGGCGCAGAAGAGCCGAAGCCCGAATTGTTTTCAGATTTCGCCAAAGGCGGCACTGCCTATGGGAGCCTGCTTCCCCCGTCTGCCGGCTTTTCAAACCCCTTTTGCAAATCAAAAGAAGAGACGCGTCGCGCCTCTTCTTTTCTTATTTTAAGTACTCCTCCAGCGTGATGCCCCTGCGCATGATCTCCCTGGCCGCGGACGCGCCCACGTAGCGGTAATGCCAGTATTCGGTCTCGATGCCGGTCACATCCTGCTTGCCCTCGGGGTAGCGCAGGATAAAGCCGTACTCGGCGCAGTGGGCGACGAGCCACTTGTACTGCTCGGTGTCCTGGAACCCGCCCGAATCGTACCGCGTGGTCACGTCGAACGCCAGCCCGGTCTGATGCTCGCTGTAGCCCGGCCGGTTGGCCAGCCCCTGGCCGGACTGCTCGTAGATCTCCTGCTGCTTTTCGGCGCTGCGATAGCCGCTGGTGACGATGTAGCCGTTGACGTTCGCCTTTTCGGCGGCGGAAAACAGGCGTTCCATCGCCTCGTAGACCTCTTTTTCGAGATAAATGTCGGTCGCGGCCAGGCGGAAGGAATGCCGCTGTTCGTACAGGCACACCAGCTCCTTCGGCTGATAGTTCTCCGGCAGCGGGTGGTCGAAATTGACCAGCAGGATCTCCTCGCGCGCCTGCCGCTCGTTTTCTCCCTTGAAGGAGGTCAGGTAATCAGTCAGGCGCTGTGAAAAGTCCCCCTGTCCATGCGTCAGCACGTCCAGGTGCAGCGCACCCGAAATCTTCTCCCGCGTCCCCGGCGAAACCGCCAGACAGGCGACGATCCCGCCCAGGATAATCAGCCTGCGCGCCCGGCGAAAGCTCTTTTTCCGGCGGGCCTGTTCCTCCCGCCGCCAGGAATCGCTCTGTCTGCTCATGCGCTCACCTCACTCAAAGGGCTCGTATACCCTCGATTTCATCATGTCGCGCACCACGTAATAGTGCGGGTGCTTGCGCCAGCCGCCGTCGGTGGACTGCTCCACCGTAAAGTTGAACTCGCACGCGGGCAGCGCGGCGCGCAGATCGGCCTGCTGCTGATCGGTCAGGCCGTTATTCGAGATCCAGCAGCGCTTGAGCTTCGTGCACTGATAGATCGGAGTCACGTCCTCGATCGTGCGGCGCTCCTTGCTCAGGTTGTAGCAGATGTTCAGGTCAACCAGGTTTTTCAGCGAGGCGAGCGGCGAAAAATCCGCAATCTCGTTCATGAACAGCTCGATGTACTCCAGCTCGGTCAGCTGCGAGAGCACCGAAATGTCGGTGATCCGGTTGTCGGCCAGTATCAGCACCTTCAGATGCGGGAACCAGCTCAGAAAAGAGATGTCCGTGATCTTGTTGTGGCCCAGGTCGAGCGCCTCCAGGTTGCGGCAGTAGCGCAGAAAATGCATGTCGTCCTGGGTATAGAAGGGCTTGCGCTGGTTCTTGAGAGTGGAAAACGCGGTCACGTCGCTTCGCACCTTGTACTTGTCCATCCGGGTGGTGAAGCCGAAAAACACCTGCGGATAACCGTCGAACAGTCGATCCATGCTCTCAAAGCTCAGCCTGCTCTCATACAGCAGCACCTGCTGCAGCCCGGGCAGCCGGTCAAGCGCCTCGCATAGCGTATCCACCTGGTCGTCCGTGACCTGCTGATCGCCAAAATCCAGCGTTTCGTCCAGGCTGCCTACGCGCCTGCCCAGCACCTCGACCGTCCACTCGAGCCGCGCCCCAGGGCACAGCGCCTGAAGCCGGGTGATTTCGCCGCTCGAAAGCGCGTCCGCCCGCGCCGTCTCGCCGGGTGCAATCCGCACGCCGCGATAGGTGAAGCACAGCGCCGCGTCCGGAAAAGCCTCGCGCAATGTCTCGAGCTCATCCAGCGTCCGCTCCCCGGTCAGCTCCACGCTTTTGAGCGAACCGAGCAGCGGCGCCGCCTGCGCAAGCTCCTGAGCGCCTCCCGCCCAGGTCACATCCTGCACGTCGGTGCGAATTTCCTGCCCGCCCAGCGCCAGCGTGCAGGTCAGCTTCGCCCCGCCTAGGCGCGTCTTCAGCGCAAGCGCCTGCTCAGCCGTAAAGGATGCGCCGCTCAGCTCCACCGACTCGGGCGACTCAAACTGCGCCAGCAGGTCAAGCGCCTCGTCATAGCCGCTCACCTGCAGGACGACCTGCTTTTCGGCACTGTCGTGCACCTCGCCGCCCGCGTCGATCTTCGAATAAAACCGCACGTCCGGGAAGCGCTCGCGCAGGGCGGTCTCTTCCCCGCCCGTCAGGCCCGCGCCGGTCAGGTCGACCTCCTGCACGCCAGGCAGCGCACCCAGCGCCTCCGTCAGCTCGTCCGCCGTCAGTCCGTCCGCCGTAAGCGCCGTCGCCCGCTCGCACAGGATCAGGCACCCCGGAAGCCGCGCCTTAAGCGCCTCGTACTCGTCCTGCGTCAGGCCGCAGCCGCGCACGTCCAGGTATTTCAGCGCCTGCGAGGCGTACTCCCCCGCCGCAAGGCCCGGATTGTCGCGCACGTCCGCCCGCTCGAGCGAGGGAAACTGCGCCAGCGCATCCAGGCTCTCAAGGCCCTTCCCGCTCACATCAACCGCCCGCGCGTTTCGCGAATAGCTGCTCCAGCCCACGTTCACCCGCGTGAACCGCAGCGCAAACGCCAGGGCAACCAGCACGCAGCCGCTCGCAATCAGCGCGTAAACCGCCCGTTTGGGGCGCTTTTTCAGCAAAAGCGGGACCGCCAGCAGGACGCACGCTCCCAACAGCAGCACGCTCGCCGCGCCCGGCCAGCACAAAATTCCACCCAAAAGCGCAATCAGCGCCCCGGCCGCGGAAAAATACACCGCCGCCCGGGACGCTCTGCGCCTTCTTTTCTTTTTGCTCTTCTGAGAAGCCATGTTTCCTCCTCGCCGCATCCTGTTTTTCTGGGTACTTCCCCAGCCCGCGCCGCTTCGCGGCGCGGGTTCGGGGCGGGCGGCCGTCGGCCGCGCCTCCCCGGGCCCCTCCCTTTCGCTCTTCGAGCGCCGGGGAACCCCCCGGAACCCCCATTCGCGACCGACCTGAACTCGCTCCGCTCAATCACCTGTACAGAAAAGCTCCGGATACAGAAAAAAAGCCGCACAAAGCGGCTTCTTTTGGCTGGGGCGGTAGGATTCGAACCTGCGAATGCGGGAGTCAAAGTCCCGTGCCTTGCCGCTTGGCGACGCCCCAATGACGCCTCCAGCAGGCCCCAACAAGAATGAGAAAATGGGGTGAATAGTGGGGATCGAACCCACGCCATCCAGAGCCACAATCTGGCGCTCTACCACTGAACTATATTCACCACGTTGGCACGCCCGAAGGGATTCGAACCCTTGACCCACGGCTTAGAAGGCCGTTGCTCTATCCAACTGAGCTACAGGCGCATGAAGGGTGATCCGCAACAACTCGCGCGCATTCCTGCTGACGAGATTGAATTATAGCACAACGCCTTCCGTTTGTCTATAGCATTTCCGTTTTTTAACAAAACTTCTGTACATACCCCCTCCAGGCGCTCCGTCCGCACCCGCCGTGGGAGCGCAGGGCGTTTTTCCCGCCCCGCCCTTCTCCCTGAAACCGTGCGTCATTCCGCATCCATGCCCGCGGCGGAAAGCTCGACGATCCGCACCAGGTCGCCGCGCACGAAGCCCCGCATTTCGCCGCACGTCACCTCGTACCAGCGCCCGTCCTCGGCCCGCACGGCGGCGAGGATTTCGACCGGCGCGCCCACCTCGAGGATTCCCACGCGCGCGCTGCCCACCTGTGCCTGCGTCCGCAGACTGGCCTCGATGGTGATTTCGCCCTTTCCGCCGGCCAGCAGCGCCTCGTCCACGTCGGGCAGGCACTCCCCCCGGTAGATTTCATACGCCCGGCTTACCCGCCCGTAGCCGCAGATCGATTCAAGGCTCAGGTCGTACTCCCGCTCGCACACCGGCTTTAAGTGGTTGCCCTCGATCACCGAGACCTTGCCGTCCTCCACCTTCGACACGATGCCCATGTGACCCGCCGAGCCGCGCCCGTCCCAGTCGAAGAAGATCAGATCGCCCACCTCGGGCTCGCCGTCCGCGGCCTCGTCGTACAGGCCCTTTGCCTTCAGGTCGCGCACCCAGTACTGGCAGTTCGCCTCGCGCGGCACGCGGCACTCGGGCACGCCCGCGTAATTCAGGCAGAAGGACACGTACATCGCGCACCAGCCGCTATAGGAGGCGCGCCACCAGGCCCCGTAGCGGGTATACCCCTGCCAGTTTCCCTGCTCGTCCACGATGAAGTTCACCTCGCTGGCGCGGTAGCCCAGCTGCGTGCGGGCCACGGCCAGCAGGTCCTGCGCCCAGTCGCCAGTCTTCTCGATGCGCGCCGACTGCTCCCACTCCCAGGGCTGCTCGATCACGCGCAGCGCGCACGGCAGCGCACAGCTCGCCTCGGCCGTCTGCCCGTCCGCACCGGTGCAGACCACCCTTGCCCGCAGCTCGGTCACCTCAGAAAAGGAAGCGGCCTGAACCGCGAACTCGCCCTCGACCGCGCCGGAAAAGAGCGCCTGGCCGCCCTGCTCGACGGTTGCCATGCAGGAAGCGCCCTCCCCGCCATCGACCGTCACAAAAAAGCGCACCTCATCCCCGGCAAAGCAGGATCTGACGTCCGCGCTCAGGCGCACGCTCAGCGCCGGGGCGGGCGTTTCAGGCTGCGCGGTCGGCTCGTCCGCCGGCTGCCCGGGCGTACTCGTCGGCTCGGGCGTGTCCGTCGGCTCCTGCGAGGGCTCGGGCGAAGGAGCATCCGTCGCCTCGGGCAGGGGCGCATCGGTCGAAGGAGCGTCCGTCGGTTTCGGCGTCTCCTCGATCAGGCTGTCCGGCGCCTGCGTGTGCGCCTCAAGCGCCGCCTCGCCCGCCGCCCGGCCGGGCATAAGCCCCAGCGCAAGCGCCAGGCACATAAGCCCCGCCGCAGCTCTTCGCCATTTCATTCCTCCGCTCATTCGTCTCCACCCCTCCTTCGCGGCGGCTTCCCGCCATTCATACCAATATATGTATTTTCATTTTACCCCACCCCGCCCGTCCTGTCATTAGAGCGCCGTTAAAGTTCCGGGGCGGAACCGCGCCTCCCTTGACAAGCGGGCGGCGAGTGGCTATAATGAAGGCATTAAAAGCGACGACGGGGAAAAGTAGCGTTCGCCTGAATCCAGAGAGCCGGCGGCTGGTGCGAGCCGGTGACGGGCGGATCGTGAACGCCACCCCAGCAGCTCCCGCCCGGAAATGGGCGGGCGGACACGCGCCGTTATCGCGCAAGAGTGGGCCTGAAAGGGCCAATCAGGGTGGTACCGCGAATGCGTCATTTCGTCCTTGAACGAAATGGCGCGATTATTTTTGGAAGAGAGGTTATCTGTCCATGAACACCAACATCAAGCACGCCTCCGAGCTGCGCGCGCTGTTTCAGAAGTTCTTCGCCGAGAAGGGCCACGCCGTGATTCCCAGCGCCTCGGTCATCCCGGAAAACGACCCCACCGTGCTGTTCACCACCGCCGGCATGCATCCGCTGGTGCCCTACCTGATGGGGCAGAAGCACCCGATGGGCACGCGCCTGACCGACGTGCAGAAGTGCATCCGCACCGGCGACATCGACGACGTGGGCGATCCGAGCCACCTGACCTTCTTCGAGATGCTGGGCAACTGGTCGCTGGGCGACTACTTCAAGAAGGAAATGATCCCCTGGAGCTGGGAGTTCCTGACGAGTGAAAAGTGGCTGGGCATCGACAAGGACCGCCTGGCCTTCACCGTGTTCGAGGGCGACGAGGACTGCCCCCGCGACGAGGAGGCCGCGCAGCTGTGGCGCGATCAGGGCGTGAAGGACGACCACCTGTTCTACCTGCCCAAGAAGCACAACTGGTGGGGCCCCGCCGGCCTGACCGGCCCCTGCGGCCCGGACACCGAAATGTTCATCATCACCGACAAGCCCGCCTGCGGCCCGAACTGCGGCCCCGACTGCAGCTGCGGCAGATACCTTGAAATCTGGAACGACGTGTTCATGCAGTATGAGAAGCAGGCCGACGGCACCTTCGTCCCGCTCAAGCAGAAGAACGTCGATACCGGCATGGGTCTGGAGCGCACCTTCTGCGTGCTGATGGGCGCCAAGACGGTCTATGAGACCGAGATCTTCGCCGACATCATCCACAAGATCGAGGAGCTCTCCGGCGCGAAGTACGGCTCCGACGAGGAGGCCACCCGCTCCATCCGCATCATCGCCGACCACATGCGCACCGCCACCATCATCATCGGCGACGACCGCGGCGTGACTCCCTCCAATACCGACCAGGGCTACATCCTGCGCCGCCTGATCCGCCGTGCCGTGCGCCACGGCATGAAGATCGGCCTGCCCGAGGGCGCTTGCGCCCAGATCGCCGAGGTCATCATCGCGCAGTATGCCGACGTGTACCCCGAGCTCACCCGCAACCACGACCGCATCATCGAACAGCTCAACCTGGAGGAGGGCCGCTTCGAGCGCACCCTCCGGCAGGGCATGCGCGAGTTCGAGAAGATCGCCTCCCGCATGGAGGAGGGCGCGATGATCGACGGCACCACCGCCTTCCACCTCTACGACACCTTCGGCTTCCCCATCGAGATCACCACCGAAATGGCCGCCGAAAAGGGCCTGAAGGTCGACAAGGACGGCTTCGACGCGAAGTTCAAGGAGCATCAGGCCAAGTCCCACGCCGGCGCTGAGCAGCGCTTTAAGGCGGGCCTGGCCGACCATCAGGAGGAGACCGTCAAGATGCACACCGCCACCCACCTGCTGCACGCCGCGCTGCGCCGCGTGCTGGGCGACGAGGTCGCGCAGAAGGGCTCCAACATCACCACCGAGCGCCTGCGCTTCGACTTCAGCTTCCCCCGCAAGATGACCAAGGAGGAAATCGCCGAGGTCGAGAAGCTGGTCAACGAGTACATTCAGGCCGACGTGCCGGTCGTCTGCGAGGAAATGACCGTGCCCGAGGCCAAGGCTCAGGGCGCCATCGGCCTGTTCGAGAACAAGTACGGCGACCGCGTCAAGGTCTACACCATGGGCGAGTTCTCCAAGGAAATCTGCGGCGGCCCCCACGCCGCGCGCACCGGCGACCTCAAGTCCTTCAAGATCCTCAAGGAGGAATCCTCTTCCGCCGGCGTCCGCCGCATCAAGGCCGTCATCGGCAAGTAAGCGCCGGGCAGCCCCAAAACGCATAGATACCCTCCAGTCCGCTGGAGGGTATTCGTACATACAGATCCATACAAATAAAAGGAGGACGATCCCATGCGCCTTGAAACAGAGCGGCTGATCATCGCCTCGCGCACGCTGGATGAAATGGAAGCGGTTCGCGCGCGGGAAACCGACCCGGAGCTTCAGCAGGTCTACCGCGAAATCTGCGCGCTGATGCGCAGCCAGCCCGGCCGGGACGAATGGGCATGCGACTGGCTGATCGCGCGAAAGGACGGCACGCCGGTGGGCGGGGCGGGCTTCAAGGGCGCACCCGACGCGCAGGGCGACGTGGAGATCGGCTACGAGATCTTCCCGGCCTTTCGCCGCCAGGGTTATATGTCCGAGGCGCTGCGGGCGATGTGCGCCTGGGCGCTCGATATGGGCGCGTCGCGCGTGCTGGCGCAGACCCTGCCTGAAAACCAGGCTTCGCAGGAGCTGCTGAAAAAGTGCGGCTTTGTGGCCTGCGGCGAGGGAAAAGAGGGTCCGCTCTTTCAACTGCGGCCGGTCTGCCTGTCCTGGGAGCACCATGGAAACGACACGCTTTTGTGGGCGCAGGAGGTGCCCGGTGCGTGCACGCGCGGCGCGTCGCTCGAGGAAGCGCTGGCCAAAATGCCGAATGAGCTGGCGGCGTGCCTGGCCTGGCGGGGCGAAGCGTACTGCCCGCGCCCGCTGAGGATCGCGCAGGAAAAGCAGTCCGATCTGGACATTCGCGACGCGGACTCGGACGTGCTGCTCGCGGGCGAGGAAAAGCCGCTCACGCGCGAGGAATACGAGGCGCTCAAGGCGCTCTGCCTGCGCTCGGCGCGAGATTTCCTGACGCTGTATCGAAGCATTCCGGACGCGGACGCCTCCTGCCTCGCCCCGCGTCAGACCTTCTACGGCCCGCTCCCCCGCACCGCGCGGCAGATGTACGAGCACACGCTGGGCGTGAACGACTACTACTTCGGCGAAATCGGCGTGGAAACCGACCACGAGGGCGATATTGTCTCCTGCCGGGCGCGCGGCTTTCAGGCGCTCGAAACCGCGCCGGATTTCCTCCAAAATCGCCTGTTTTCAGGCAGCTATGGCGAGGAATGGACGCTGCGCAAGGTCATGCGGCGCTTTTTGTGGCACGACCGCATCCACGCCCGCGCAATGACCCGCATGGCCGGGCGCACCTTCCCCGAAAGCGCGCTGCCCGATCCTTTTTGCCTGACCTTTTCAGGCAGGAACAGCCCGCCGCGCGGCGAATATGAATAATCAGTCAACGCATATCCGCAAAGGAGGTTTTTTCGCATGAAGCTGTCCGTCTTTCTCGATCACCTGCTGCGCGCCGCCGAGCAGACCGGCCTGCCGCTTGCCGATGTGATCGCCCGGGCCCAGCAGGAGGGCCTGCACGCCGTCGAGTGCGACCTGGCCGCGCTGGAGCAGGAGACCATTCGCCGCACCCTGCGCGAAACGAACATGGCCGTGAGCGGCATTTACACCTCGTTCGACTTCCGCCTGAAGGGCTATGAGGAGGGCGTAAAGCGCCTGCTCGATCGCGCCGCCGAAATGAACGCGGGCTGCGTGATGCCGCTTCCGGGGCTGCTGCGCGAGGGTGAGGGTCTCGAAGCCACCCGCCGCGTGATGGCTGACGGTGTGTCGCGCGTCTGTGAGCTGGCGAAGGCATACGGCCTTCAGGTGGTGCTGGAGGACTTCGGCTCTCCCCGCGCGCCTTTTGGGCCGCTTCAGGGGCTGTCCTGGTTCCTCGAGCAGGTGCCCGCGCTGGGCTGCGCACTGGACAGCGGCAACTTCCGAATCCACGCCCAGGACGCGCTGGCCGCCTATGAGCAGCTCGCCCCGCGTGTGCGCCACGTGCACCTCAAGGCCTGGATCGACCGGCCCGACTACGGCGAGGAGCTCATTCCCGCCGCCGACGGCTTCCAGTGCTACCCCGCCCCGCTCGGCCACGGCCCTGTGCCCAACGAGGCCGTCGTGCGCGCGCTCGTCCGCGACCATTACGAGGGCTTCTGCGCCATCGAGCACTTCAGCGTACGCGACCAGCTGGGCTGCATGATCGAGTCGGCCCGCTGGCTGCGCGGGGTGCTGGAGTCCGTCTGAAAAAGGCCGGACTGAGCGCACTCTTCCGATGCGCCATGGAATCCATCAAACGTGGGCCAGCCGGGGGCGGTTCGCTGCCGCGAACGTTCCCCCGGCCCCCCTCCGAAGCGACTCTGCCCGCTCGCTCAGGCGCACAAAAAACAGCATGCCTCTTTCCCCGTACAGACGCACAGGCCGATCGAAGCGATTCCCCGCGGGGAATCGCTCAGCTTGTCAAAAAAGGTTTTGACAAGCTGGTGGACGGGGAAGCAAGCTCCCCCGCCACTGCCACCCTCACCA
>CAKUFI010000035.1 GCA_934647305.1 uncultured Clostridia bacterium
AGAAACCAGCCGCTTCAATCTATGGCGGCTGGTTTCGTGTTCTGTCCGGCGGCAGCAAGTGCGTGCAGGCTCAGCCTATCCGAATCGGCAGTGCCGACCGTCAATCCGCAAGGAATCCTGCGGATTCGAAGAAACCAGCCGCTTCAATCTATGGCGGCTGGTTTCGTGTTCTGTCCGGCGGCAGCAAGTGCGTGCAGGCTCAGCCTATCCGAATCGGCAGTGCCGACCGTCAATCCGCAAGGAATCCTGCGGATTCGAAGAAACCAGCCGCTTCAATCTATGGCGGCTGGTTTCGTGTTCTGTCCGGCGGCAGCAAGTGCGTGCAGGCTCAGCCTGCAAAGGCCGCCTCTCGAACGTAACCCTCCGCAATCTTAACCGCGGACTTACAGCCCGTGCGATTTGAATCCACAAAAGTTTTGTATACTGACAGCATGGAAAAATGAAAGGGGACGCGGTCCTGATGCTGGAGCTGAAACACATTGTCAAAACGTATGACCTGGGCGAGGAGCGGGTGGAGGCGCTGCGGGACGTCAGCCTGAGCTTTCGCGAGCACGAGTTCGTGTCGATCTTGGGGCCGTCCGGCTGCGGCAAGACGACGCTGCTGAACATCATCGGCGGGCTGGATCAGTACACGAGCGGCGACCTGGTGATCGCCGGGCGCTCGACGAAGGACTATAAGGAGGCGGACTGGAACGCCTATCGCAACCACTCGATCGGCTTCGTCTTCCAGAGCTATAACCTGATACCGCATCAGACGGTGCTGGAGAACGTGGAGCTGGCGCTGACGCTGTCGGGCGTGAGCAGGGGCGAGCGCAGAAAACGCGCGATCGAGGCGCTCAGGCAGGTTGGCCTGGGCGATCAGCTGAAGAAAAAGCCCAATCAGATGTCCGGCGGCCAGATGCAGCGCGTCGCGATTGCCCGCGCCCTGGTTAACGACCCGGAGATTCTGCTGGCCGACGAGCCGACCGGCGCGCTGGACTCGGAGACCAGCCTGCAGATCATGGAGATCCTGAAGGAAATCTCGAAGGATAAGCTGATCATCATGGTCACGCACAACCCCGAGCTGGCGCAGGCCTACTCGAGCCGCATCATTCGCCTGCTGGACGGCCGCGTGGTGGACGACAGCATGCCCTATGACGGCGCGCAGGCTCTCTCCGTCCCCGCAAAGCGCGGCGGCAAGACCTCGATGTCGTTTCTGACCGCGCTGTCGCTGTCCTTTAAGAACCTGCTGACCAAGAAGACGCGCACCTTCCTGACCTCCTTTGCGGGCAGCATCGGCATCATCGGCATCGCGCTGATCCTGTCGGTGTCCTCGGGCGTGCAGAGCTACATCGACGCGGTGCAGCGCGACACGCTGTCCTCCTACCCCATCACGCTGCAGGCCGAGACGGTGGACATGTCCACGCTGATCACCTCGATCTCCGGCGCGCACGAGGAGGCGTCCGGCGAGGCGCAGCACGACCTGGACGCGGTCTACCCCAGCTCGGTCATGTACGAGCTGATGAACTCCATGAACTCGATGGAGAGCGAAAAGAACAACCTGGCCGCGTTCAAGACGTACCTTGAGAGCCAGACCGAGGATCTGAGCTACATCTCCTCCATCCAGTACGGCTATGACCTGACCAAGAACATCTACGTACGCGACACGGACGGCAAGATTGTGCGCAGCGACGCGCAGAGCCTGATGATGGACATGATGAGCGCGCTGTACAACATGGACGTAACCGCCTACATGAAGCAGTTCTCGGCCTACACCTCGGCATACGACCTGTGGGATGAGATGCTGCCCGGCACAAACGGCGAGCTGATCAGTAACCTGGTCAGGGAGCAGTACGACCTGGTGTACGGCGAGTGGCCGACCAAGGCCAACCAGGTGGTGCTGGTGCTCAACAAGAACAACGAGGTCAGCGACATGGTGCTCTATTCGCTGGGCCTGGTCACGCAGGAGCGCATGGTCGAGATCATGCGCACCGCCTCCGAGGGCGGCGTGATCGACACGGACAGCCTGGGCCACTGGAGCTATGAGGAAATCTGTAACCAGCAGTGCAGGCTGTTCCTGTCCTCCGAGCTGTACCAGAAGCAGGAAAACGGAACCTATACCGACCTGAGCGCGACCGAGGCGGGCCTTGACTACCTGTTCGAGAACGCGGGCATGGACATCGAGATTTCCGCCATCGTGCGCCCCAACTCGGACGCGGTGGCCACCAGCATGAGCGGCTCGATCGGCTACACGACCGCGCTGACCCGGTACCTGATCGAGGGCGCGCAGGAGAGCGACGTGGTCAGGGCGCAGCTGGCCGACCCGGCGACCGACGTGCTGACCGGCCTGCCCTTCAAGACCGACGAGAGCCAGGAGCTGACCGCCGGGCAGAAGGCCGAGCGCGTGAAGGCCTACATCGCCGGCCTCTCCCCCGTGGAAAAGGCCTCGCTGTACACCTCGCTGCTCTCCACCCCCACGCAGGAGTACCTCGACCAGGCGACCGACGCGGCGCTCGCCTCCACCGACCGCGAGACGCTCATCCAGTCCATGGTCAAGGGACTTTCGCAGCAGATGGGCGTGGACGAGAGCCAGGTGCAGTCCTACATCAGCCAGATGGACGCGGACACGCAGCAAAAATACGCCCGCGAGATGATCTCCGCGCAGATCGCCCAGCAGTACGCGCAGCAGGTCTCCACTCAGCTGGGCGCGATGAGTACCGACCAGCTCGCCGCGCTCATGGACGCGCAGGCGCTGACGGACGCGCAGGTGGACAGCCTGTTCGAGGAATACCTGCCCGCCGCCTATTCCGACTCCACCTATGAGGAGAACCTGAAGAAGCTGGGCGTGCAGGACGAGGCTTCTCCCTCCACCATCAACCTCTACGCCGCCACCTTCGAGGACAAGGACAAAATCGCAGACCTCATTTCCCGCTACAACGAGCAGGCCGCCGAGGCCGACCAGATCTCCTACACCGACTACGTGGCGCTGCTCATGTCCTCGATCACCACCATCATCAACGCCATTTCCTACGTGCTGATCGCCTTCGTGGCCATCTCGCTGGTGGTCTCCTCGATCATGATCGGCATCATCACCTACATCTCGGTGCTCGAGCGCACCAAGGAAATCGGTATCCTGCGCGCGATCGGCGCCTCCCGCCGCGACGTGTCCCACGTCTTCAACGCGGAAACGCTGCTGGTGGGCTTCGTCTCCGGCGCGCTGGGCATCGGCATTACGCTGCTGCTCAACCAAGTCATCAACCTGATCCTGCACCACCTGACCGGCATCGGCGCGCTCAACGCCATCCTGCCCCCCGCCGGCGCAGTCATCCTGGTGCTCATCAGCATGCTGCTCACCTTCATCGCCGGCCTGATTCCCTCCGGCGTCGCCGCCCGCAAAGACCCCGTCGTCGCGCTGCGCACGGAATAAGCGGGTGGACGGGGGAGCAGGCTCCCCCGCCACTGCCACCCCTACCAGCTTTTGCTTGAGCTTTACAAGCTCCGGCCGCAAAAGCTGCAAGGAAGCTGTTTTCTCTCCGGGAAATGAGATTTCCCTGCAAGAAAACAGCCCCGCGCCCACCGTACACGCCGCTGGGCACGATTGAAAGTTCGAGAGGGCTGCGACCCTCTCGAGCTCTCCCGGGGGTTTTGACAGTCTGGCCTCCCCTGAAAGGGGGGTACCTGCGAAGCAGGCGGTGGGGTTCCTAAACGAAGAATCCGGGAGCTTTAATTTATGGCTCCCGGATTCGTGTTCTATCCGGCGGCAGCAAGTGGCTCCGGGCACTGCCCGGCCTGCTTTTGCGCGCGGCGCAGGCATTTCTGATTGACAGCCGCGCGGATGGGTGCTATACTGACTAGGGAAATTTTTCCGCGAAGAGGATGGGTGATGCGCGTGCTGGCACGCCTGAAGGACAGTCGACTGCATTTTCTCTTTAACCTGAAGGATGAAAAGGCGAAGGGCCGCTGCGTCATGCTGACCAGCTCGCTCCTTTCCTCCCTGATCAGCATCCTGACCGGCGGCCTGTTTTACACCAGCTTTCTGATGGCCAACGGCATCAACCTGGTCAGCATCGGCATCATTTCGTTCGTGCCCTTCATCGCGAACCTCTTTTCAGTTTTCTCGCCCAGCATTCTGGAGCGCTTTGAGAAGCGCCGGTGGGTGCTCGCGGGCGGGCGGCTGGCCTATCACACGCTCAACATCCTGGGCATCACACTCATGCCCATGCTCGTGCATAATCAGCAGCTGAAGATGATCCTGTTCGTGGTGATCGTGTTCGCCGCGAACATCGTCAGCGCACTGTTTTCCAGCGGCTACACCGCCTGGCACCTGCACTTCATCCCCAACGAAATCCGCGCCGAGTACTTTTCCGCCTCCTCGGCCATTTCAGGCATGCTGTGCTATGCGTTCGCGCTGATCTTCTCGGCCGTGGCGGACGCGTTCAGCGCCTCGCCCTACGCCCAGACGGTCATCGTCATCCTGCGCCTGCTGGGCTACGTGCTGGCGCTCGTCGAAATCGCCGTGCTCTTGAGCCCGGTCGAGTACCCCTATGAGCGCAGCGGCGCGCACCCCCGCCTGCGTGACATCGTGACCAAGCCGCTTTCCCACAAAAAGTTCATGCTGACCATGCTGGTGGTCTTCCTGTATACCTTCGGCGTCAACGTGCCCGCCTCGGCGCTCAACTACTACCTGGTCAACGACGTAAAGGTCAGCTACACGCTGATCCAGCTCCTGAACCTGTGCTATCCCGTGTGCATGATTCTGCTCATGCGCTACTGGCAGCGGATTATCCGCCGGTTTGGCTGGCTGCGCACCTTCGCCGTGTCGCTCCTGATGACCGCGCCCACCGTGCTGGCCTATTCCTGCGTGACCGCGGGAAATTACCTGTGGCTGCTGACCGCCGTGCGCCTGAGCCAGCACGTCATCATGATGGGCATGAACATCGCCTATTCCAACATGAGCTTCCTGAACATGCCCCGGGAGGATCAGACCAACTACATCGCCTTCAATACCATCACCGCCAACCTGGCCGCCTTTCTGGGCATGATGTGCGGCACCTGGTTCGTGGGGCGCTTCCCGAGCCTGTCCGTCACGCTGCTGGCCAGGCAGTTCGGCAGCGTGCAGGTGCTGATGTGGTTCGAGGCGCTGATGCAGGTGGCCGTGGCCTGCCTGGTCTTCGCCAGGTACAAAAGCATGACGCCCGACGACAGCAATGAATAAGGAGTTCACCATGGATCGCAAAGACGAAATCATCCTGAAGCAATACGAGATTATCCGCGGCCTGACCGAGCGCAGCCTGAAGAGCGAACGCAGCCTGGGCGGCGTGGGCAGCGACTTCTGGGGCGCACCGCAGATGGAGCAGGTCGAGAAAAAGCAGCAGGCCGCCTCGCCTGCCCCCGCGAAGCCTGAGCCGGCCCCCGAGGAGGAAAAGCCAGAGACCATCGACGAGCTCAAGGCGGAGCTTGCCGGCTACATCGGCCTGGAGGGCGTGAAAAAAGAGGTCAGCAACCTCATCAACATGATGACCGTCTGGAAAATGCGCCAGGAGCACGGCCTGCCCAATGTGGACATGTCGCTGCACATGGTGTTCTCCGGCAACCCCGGCACCGGCAAGACCATGATCGCCCGGCTGATGGCGCGCGTGTACAGGTGCCTGGGCATCCTGTCCAAGGGCCAGCTGGTCGAGGTGGACCGCAGCGGCCTGGTGGCAGGCTATGTCGGCCAGACCGCGACCAAGACCAGCGAGGTCATCGGCAAGGCGCTGGGCGGCGTGCTGTTCATCGACGAGGCCTACACGCTCTCGGGCGGGGCGGAGAACGACTTCGGCCAGGAGGCCATCGACACCCTGCTCAAGGCCATGGAGGATCACCGCGAGGATCTGGTGGTCATCGTGGCCGGGTACGACGGCCTGATGGACGCCTTCATCCACTCCAACCCCGGCCTTGAGTCCCGCTTCAACCGCTACCTGCACTTCGACGACTACACGATCGACGAGATGCTGGCCATCTTTAACCTGCAGTGCAAAAAGGGCAGGTACCAGATCGACGCGGACGCGGACGACGAGCTCAGGCAGCTGCTCGTGGACGCGAACACCAACTCCATCTCCTTCGGCAACGCGCGCGGCGTGCGCAACCTGTTCGAGAAGGTGCTGGTGTGCCAGGCCAACCGCCTCGCCGCGATGCAGGACGTGACCACCGAGGAGCTCATGCGCATCACCGCCCAGGACATACTCGACGTGAACAAGGACGACGAGCCGAAGCAGGCAAAATAAACATCGCACCCCTCCGACTAATTGGAGGGGCGGCAGGCTGAGCCTGCCGGACAAACTTCGGTGGGGGTCTGGGGGAGCGCGAAGCGAAGCGGAGCCTCCCCTAGCCAGACCGAGTCGGCAGCGCCGACAGGAGTTTTTCGGGAATCCCGAAAAACCGAAGAATCCGGGAGCTTCAATCTATGGCTCCCGGATTCGTGCTCTGTCCGGCGGCAGCAACCGGGAGCAGGCTCCGCCTGCCGACAGCAAGTGGCAGTCGGCCCTGCCGACCGGCAGCAGGTGGAACCGGGCACTGCCCGGTGGGGGTCTGGGGGAGCGCGAAGCGAAGCGGAGCCTCCCCCAGCTAGAAAGCCTGCCGCTCGAGGGATTACGCAGACCCTGAGGGCTTCAATCTATGGCCCTCAGGGTCGTCGATAGAACCCGCGGCAGCAAGTGGCTGTCGGCACTGCCGACCGGCAGCAAGTGCGTGCAGGCTCAGCCTGCCCGACCCGGTCAGAAGGGCAGCAGATTCAGGTGCTCAAGCAGGATTTTCACGCCCAGCAGCACCAGAATCGCGCCGCCGGCCAGCTCCGCTCGGGACTTGTACTTCTCGCCGAAGACGTTGCCCACCTTCACGCCGACCGCGGACAGGGTAAAGGTAATCGCGCCGATGAACAGCACGGCCCAGAGCAGGTTGACCTCGAGAAAGGCGAAGGTGATGCCGACCGCCAGCGCGTCGATGCTGGTGGCGACGGCCAGCACCAGCATAGCCTTCACGGAGAGATCGTCGTCGGCCCTATCCTCGTCCCGGGAGAGCGCCTCGCGGATCATGTTCGCGCCGATCAGCGCCAGCAGCACGAACGCCACCCAGTGGTCGTACCTGGTGATGTACGAGGCGAAGGAGGTGCCCAGGAAGCAGCCGATCGCGGGCATCAGCGCCTGAAACCCGCCGAACCACGCGCCGACCAGGCACGCCTTGCGCGGCGTGACCTTCTTCATCGCCAGGCCCTTGCACACGGACACCGCAAACGCGTCCATCGACAGCCCGACCGCCAGGATAAACAGCTCCAGTCCGCTCATTTCCCGTTCTCCTTCCATCCGTCCGGCTTCAGCGAGCCGGTGGTTTCCACCACGTCCACGCGATACACTTCGCACACCTGACGCAGCTCGCCCTCGTCCTCCAGTATCCACGCGCCCACCTGCGCGCCCAGCCTTCGCGCCAGGCGCACGCGTTCCTCGTTCAGCGGGGGCGTCTTGCACCAGCTCGTCAGGCGGTTTTCAAACGGCAGCCAGACGATCAGCCGGTGTCCCTTCGCGCCCGCCGCGATCTGCTCCAGGCGTGCCTCGTCGACCGGGCCGTCGTAGTGGATCGCCGCTCTCGGAAAGCGCACCGCAACCCGTTCAAGGTAACCGGGCCGCACGCAGGTAAAGCCCAGCAGCTCGCCCAGGTTCGCCTTTTCGGCCAGGTCAAACAGCGCCTCCGTCTGCGCCGCGTCGAAGGACTCGATCACGTTATCCAGCTTGAGCGGCATGCGCCTCTCGCGCGCCAGCGAAAACACCTCGCCAAGCAGCGGCAGCGGCTCGCCCGCAAACCGCGCCCCCTTCCAGGAGCCATATTCCAATGCCCGCGCTTCCGCGAGGGTCATATCCGAAATCGCCCGCGGCTCGGTCAGCTCCCCGCCCGAGGCCGTGCGGCCGGTGCGGTTCACCGTGCGGTCGTGCAGCACCACACACGCGCCGTCCCTGGTGAACTTAGGGTCAAGCTCGATCAGGTCGTAGCCCTGGCCGCAGGCCGCCTGAAACGCGGCGAGCGTGTTCTCCGGATACTCCGTGCTCACGCCCCGGTGCGCCTGCAGCAGCACCCTGTGCCCGTTCACTGTACGCATTCGTCCTTCCTCATTTCATCGTTTTATGGAATTGCAAAACTGTGTTATAATTCTCCATATCGCCGTCAATTCCTGCCGGAGTGCGAAAGAAAAACGCCTCCGGCGCAGCCGGAGACGCTCGGTCAGAGCTTCGTCAGATCCGTGAGCAGCCCTATTTTGCTGCCATAGTACAGATCGCGGATTTTTTGCTCAGTTGCCCGGCGGCGCTGCTCGATGATCAGCGTTCCGCCATAAAGCAGCAGCAGCAGGATTCCGGCGCATAGCGCGATGATTGCCACTCGCCGCCAGAGCGCCGCGCTGTTCCTTTTCCTCTTCACAGCGCCCCTCCTCTCAGAAAATGAACGGCGGATTCCTTTGAAAACCGTCGCCTCTCGAAGCGCTGGCATTGCTGTGCGATGCTTCAAAAAACGGGCGGAGAGAGCATTCCCTCCGCCCATACAGTCTTACTTGTTCTTACGCAGCTTGCGGGACTTGATGCCGGTGCCGGCAGCAATCAGCAGGCAGAACGCACCGCCCAGCAGCAGCGCCATCTGAACCGGATAGGTACGGTCAGAGGTCTTCGGAATGTCGGTATTGCCAGGCTTCTTGGTCGGCGCAACAGTGGGCGCGGCAGTCGGAGTCGCAGTGGGCTCCGCAGTCGGCGCAACAGTCGGCTCCTCGGTCGGCGCAACAGTCGGCTCTTCGGTCGGCGCAACAGTCGGCTCCTCGGTGGGCGCGGCAGTCGGCTCTTCAGTCGGCGCGACGGTCGGCTCCTCGGTGGGCTTTACAGTCGGGGTCGCAGTGGGCTCATCGACAGGCAGCTTGTCGCGGTCGAAGTAATATGTTAGCCTTGCGCCCTTGGCGTCAAGCTGGATCGTCTCGCCGGGCTGCTTCATGCCGGTGGTCTTGGCGTCTACAGACACGCCTACGAGCTTCCAGCCTTCGTTGAGCTCGAACAGCTCGCTGAGCTCAGGAATCACGTAGTCCATATCTTCCACATCGTCCGGCAGCGGATAATACCAGATCACAGGGGACATCGGGCCATTCTTGGCAACCAGCGATTCCTCGCCCGCAGTCCGCGTCTTGCCAGTCACGGACACGTAATTACCCTGCGGCTCGATGGGCGTCCAGGTCGGAGGAACTTCCGTGGGAGGCACATCCGTCGGAGGCACATCGGTCGGAGGCACATCCGTCGGAGGCACATCGGTCGGAGGCACATCGGTCGGAGGCACTTCCGTCGGAGGCACATCGGTCGGGGGAACCTCGGTCGCAGGCACGGCGGTCGGTTCGGGCGTCGCGGTCGCGGGCACCGCAGTCGGCGTAGGAGTGGGCGTCGCGGTCGGCTTGGGAGTCGGAGTCGTGGGCACGGCGGTCGGCTCAGGCTTCTTCGCAACCAGGTAAATCGTCGTGCCCTTGTTGCAGGCAGTGGTGCCTCTCATGGTAAGGGGCCAAGTCTTCGGGTCCGCGTTGGCTTCCTTGCTCCAGCCGACAATGCTGTAGCCTTTGTCCACCGTCGCGCGATCCGCGGCGGCCTTGATGTCGCTGATGGCGATGGTATGGTTGTTGTATGCGGTATCGCTGTGGTTTGTCGTGTACTGGCAGACGAACGTCGTCTTTTCGCTCGTGCCGTAGTTGTAGCCGATGCTGAAGCTGTCATCCACGTAGAGCACCTTGAACGTCACGTCGATGCTGTGTCCCGTGTCGAGCTTCGCGCTTGCCGGAAGTGCACCCATGCACAGCACCAGCAGTGCAACGAAGACAGCCGTCAGGCGTTTCATCGTTGTTTTCATGACTCATTCCTCCCGTCGTATTTCAGGTCTTCCACCAGGTCTTTTGTTTTCGAAGCCATCCAGACCCACGGGTATAATTATACTCACCATTTTGTTCAAATCAAGCGCTTCGGTAATATATTACAGTATATTCTCTAATTTTCTATCATGTATGTATATAGTCTAGTGCTTATAGACTAGTCTATATCACTCTAAAATATAACATACGTATTTTTATTCATCACCTTATCTCGCTCATGAAGGAAAATCATTCATATAAGAAGCGATTTAATCACATAAAAAAGAAGAGGCCCTCAAGGCCTCCCCTTTCGTCTGATTTGCTCTTATGCCTGCCGCGTTCCCGCGCCCCTGACGTTCCTGATAAACGCCGCCGCGTCCTGCGCGCCGTAGAGCGCCGAGCCCGCGACCAGCACCGTCGCGCCGCGCTCGATGAGCATCCCGGCGTTTTTCTCGTTCACGCCGCCGTCCACCTCGATCTCGAAGCCCAGCCCGGCCGCGCACCTCATCCGGTCGATCTCGCGAATCTTCTCGACCGCGCTTTCGATCATCCGCTGCCCGCCGAAGCCCGGGTTGACGGTCATCACCAGCGCCAGGTCGATGTCGCCCAGCACATACCGCAATCCCTCGGGCGAGGTCGCCGGGTTAAGCGCCACGCCGGCCAGGCAGCCGCACGCGTGAATCTGCTGAATCGCGCGGTGCAGGTGATTCGTCGCCTCGGCGTGCACGGTAATAACCCTCGCCCCCGCCTGCGCGAACTCCTCGATGTACCGCTCGGGCCGCTCGATCATCAGGTGCACGTCGCAGGGCAGCTCGCTCGCCCTCGCCGCCGCCCTCAGCACGCCCTGCCCAAAGGAAATATTCGGCACAAACGCCCCGTCCATCACGTCGAAATGCAGCCAGTCCGCGCCTGCGTCGCGCATACGCCGAATCTCGCTGCCGATTGAAAGGAAATCCGCCGCCAGCAGGGAGGGGGCCACCTTGATCTTGTCAGTCATATCGCTCTTTCCACCTCGTGCTCATTTCTTCGCTCAGCGCAGCATATCGCACCCAGCGCTCGCGATTGATTTTTCCATTTTCCACGTCCGCCCTCACGGCGCAGCCCGGCTCACTCCTGTGCAGGCAGGGCGAAAACCGGCATTTTCCCTCGTAGCCCTCGAATTCAGGCATCCAGTCCGGCAGCTTTACCGGCTCCATCAGCGGCAGCTCGAGCAGGCTGAACCCGGGCGTGTCCAGCACGCCGCCTCCCCCCGGCAGCGGGGTCAGCTCGCACTGCCTGGTGGTGTTTTTGCCCCGGTCGATCTTTTCGGACAGGCTGCCCGTCTCGAGCGTCAGGCCGTACATCCGGTTGATCAGCGAGGACTTGCCCACGCCCGACTGGCCGCACAGCGCGTACACCTTGCCCTCAAGCGCCGCCTTGAGCGCCTCCACGCCCTCGCCCGTGCGCGCGCAGGTGGCAAATACCTGAACCTGTGCCCCCCGGTACTGCACGCTCAGCTGCTCCGCGTCGCCCTCGTCGCACTTGTTCACCGCCAGCACCGGCTCGATGCCGTTCATCCGCGCGAAGATCAGCATCCGGTCGATCAGCATCAGGTCGGCCTGCGGATAGCCCGCCGAAATCACCAGCACGCACGCGTCGATGTTGGCCACCGGCGGGCGCAGCAGCTGGTTTTTCCGAGGCAGGATTTCCTCCAGCCAGCCGTTCTGTTCGCCCTCGCCGGGGGTGTAGACCACCTGATCGCCCGCCATCGGGTGCAGCCGCTGCCGCCTGAGCTTTGCCTGGGCGCGCAGCGTGTGGCAGGCTCCGTCGCTCCCGCGCACCGTGTAAAACCCGCCGATTCCCTTCAACAAAAGGCCCGTATCCCGCGTCATTCAAACACCACCGTCTCGTCCAGCACGCTCTGCCCGTCCAGATAGACGCTCAGGCGATGCTCTCCCTGCGTTTTGTCCGCCATTTCAAGCCGCACATCCCGCTCGCCCCGGGGTACCCACTCGTGGTACACCTCGCGTGAGTTCTCCGTGCCCTCGTCGAGCAGGCAGATCAGTTCACCCATCTCGCCCTCGACCGACACGCGCACGGTCTTTTTGCACACCGCGCCCTGCGCCTGCCCCAGGCTGAGCACCAGGTCGATTCGTCCGCCCAACAGCGTCCGCTGGTTCGCCGGCACCGACTGCGCGATCACCGTGCCCGGCGCGGCCTCGTCGAATGCCCACTCGATCAGTCCCGCCTGCATGCCGCAGGAGGAAAGCGTCTGCTCCGCGTCCTCGCGGCTCTTTCCCTTCATTTCGGGCGCGGGCGCGCTCTCACCGCTGACGTACAGCGTCACCTCGGAGAAGGGCGGCACGCGCTCCCCCGCCGCGGGCGACTGCCCGATCACCATACCCGGCTTCTCGTCGGAAATCTGCAGCACGATGTCGCCCAGCGCAAGCGAGGCCTCCTCCAGCCGCTGCATCGCCTCGCTGCGGAGGATTTCGGTCAGCACGGGCACCTCGACCGCCGCCTTGCCCAGGCTCACCGTCAGCTCCACGCGGTCCCCGGGAAACAGCAGCATGCCAGAGGCCGGCGACTGGGCAATCACCGTGCCGGTCAGCGCGTCCTCGCTGTAAATCTGGATCAGCTGATACTTGAGCGCCAGCTCGTCCAGCTGCGCCGTCGCGTCCTCCACCTGCGCCTTTTCCAGTGCAGGCATGCGCACCCGGGTCTTGAGCTTGTTATAGTAGCGCAGTCCGGCGACCATCACCGTCAGCGCCGCCACCGCGCACACCCCGGCCAGCGCGATCGACAGCGCGCGCTTGCGGGTCAGTCTGGGCGGCTTCGGCTCCTCGGCCTGCCGGCGGATAAACCCGCCCATGGGCATCTTGAGCGCGCGCCTGAGGTCAATCGCCATCTCCTGCGCGGTCTGATACCGGTCTTCAGGCTTCTTGGCCATCGCCTTGAGGATCACCTCGCTCAGGCCCCTGGACACGTCCGGGTTGTCCAGCGACGGGTCGCGCGGCTCCTCGTGGATGTGCTTGAGCGCCACGGCCACCGGCGTTTCCCCATCGAAGGGCACGTGCCCGGTCACCATCTCGTAGAGCACCACGCCCACCGAGTACAAATCGCTCTTCTCGTCCGCCATCCCGCCCGAGGCCTGCTCCGGCGAAAAGTAGTGCACCGACCCCATCATCTGCGTGCCGAAGCTGGTCGAGCTGCTCGAGCTGGTCACCCGCGCGATGCCGAAATCGCCCACCTTCACGCCCGAATCCGCGTCCATCAGGATGTTCTGCGGCTTGATGTCGCGGTGCACGATGTGGTTTTCGTGGGCGTGCCCGATCGCCGAGAGGATGCTCAGCGTGATCTGCACCGCCCGCTGCGGCCGAATGCGGCCATACTGGCGAATCAGCTCCTTGAGCGTCACGCCCTTGACGTACTCCATGACCAGGTAGCGAGTTTCCCCGTCCTGGCCCACGTCGAACAGGTCTACGATGTTGGGGTGGGACATCTGCGACGCGGCCTGCGCCTCGTGATTGAAGCGGCGGATGAAGTCCTCGTCGCTCATCAGCTCGCTGCGCAGCACCTTGACCGCCACCTCGCGGTCATACTTCAAATCCCACGCCCGATAGACCACCGACATGCCGCCGGTGCCTATAATCTCCTCCAGCTCGTAGCGGCCGGACAGCGGCGCCTGCTTCATGGGGCGACCTCCCCGCAGTCCACCAGCACCACCGTGATGTTGTCCGCGCCGCCCCGCTCGAGGGCCAGGTCGATCAGCTGCCGCACACACTTTTCGCGGTCGGCCTGCTCGCGCAGTATCCGCTCGAGCTCGCCGTCCTCGATGTAGTTGCTCATGCCGTCCGAGCACAGCAGCCACACGTCGCCGCTCTTCCTGTCCAGCGTTCGGATCTCCGGCTGCACCATCGACGAGGTGCCGATCGCGCGGGTGATGTAATTTTTGTGCGGGTGATGCATGGCCTCCTGCTTGGTGATTTTGCCCTCCTCCACCAGCTCGCCCACCAGCGAATGGTCGCGCGAAATCTGGGTCAGCGCGCCGCCGCGCAGCAGGTACGCCCGGCTGTCACCCACGTTGCACTCGATCACCTGCTCGTCGTCCACCCACACGCTCACCAGCGTCGTGCCCATGTTGCTCTTGTCGGCCTCGCGCTGGGCGGTGCGGTGAATGATGCGATTGGCCTCATGAACGGCATAGTTCACCGTTTCCTCGGTCGGAACCGGCGCGCACCGGAGCCAGCGGGTGAACTCGCTCACCGCCATCGCGCTGGCCACCTCGCCCGCTTTGTGACCGCCCATGCCGTCGGCCACCACCGCGAAGCTCTCTCCCGCCTCGGGCAGGTAGTACGCGTCCTGATTCACCGCGCGCACCCTTCCCACGTGCGTCGCTCCATATGCCTTCATGCCATTCACTCCTCTCCCGGGCAGGCTGAGCCTGCACGCACTTGCTTCCGCCGGTTCCATCGACGAATTCGGGAACCATAAACTAGAGTTCCCGAATTCTGCGAATCCGCAAGGTTCCTTGCGGATTGACGGGCGGGCACTGCCCGCCTACTAGCTTCAACTTTCCGCCATCAGTATCCGTTTTTCCTCCCACGCCTCATTCGGGGAACCGCACCCCTACTCCCCTTTTCTCCCGTGGATCAAAGTGCCTTCCGGGTGGGATCTGGGGAGGGGCCTTTCATAGAAAGGCGGCCTCTCGAACGTTCCCCCCACGCCTCATTCGGGGAACCGCACTTCTCCTACTCCTTTATTCCGTGGATCAAAGTGCTTTCCGGGAGAGCTCGAGAGGCGCTGGAAAGCCACGAGGCCTGACTGCGTTTGACCCGGATTTACATCGGTTTCGTTCGGCGGCAGCAAGTGGGGCCGGGCACTGCCCGGTCAGAAAGGCCGCCTCCCCGGCGTATCCCCGTTCCCCTCCAGTGCGTGGCGGCGCAGCTGACCGCACGCGCCCTGAATGTCGTCGCCCATTTCGCGGCGGCGCGTGACGGAGATGTGCCGCTGCTCGAGGCGCTTCATGAACGCGTCGATCTGCGCCTGAGTCGGCCCCTTCAGGCCGCGCTCGGGCACGTCGTTGAGCGGGATCAGGTTGACGTGGCACTGAAGTCCGCGCAGCCTGCCCGCCAGCTCGTCGGCATGGCGCACCTCGCAGTTCACGCCGTCCACCAGCGCGTACTCGAAGATCACCCGCCGCCCGGTTTTTTCGACGTAATTGCGGCAGGCGGCGATCACGTCGTCATAGGCGTAGGCGTTTGCGACCGGCATGAGCTTTTTCCGCACCTCGTCGTTGGGCGCATGCAGGGACAAGGACAGCGTGACCGGCAGTCCCTCCTCGGCCAGCCGGTACATCCTGGGCACCAGGCCGCACGTGGACAGCGACACGCCCCTCAGCGACATGTTCAGCCCCTTCTCGTCGCTCATCAGGCGCAGGAACTTCATCACGTTGTCGTAGTTGTCCAGCGGCTCACCGCTGCCCATCAGCACCACGTTGTGCACCCGCTCCCCGTCCAGCCGCCGGTTGGCGCACAGGATCTGGCCCAGGATCTCCCCCGCGCTCAGGTTGCGCACGCAGCCCTCCAGCGTGCTGGCGCAGAACGCACAGCCCATCCGGCAGCCCACCTGCGTGGACACGCACAGCGTGTTCCCGTGGTGATAGCGCATCAGCACGCCCTCGATCAGGTTGCCGTCCTTCAGCTCGTACAGGTATTTTTCCGTGCCGTCCAGCTTCGATACGTGCACCTCGCGGATCTCGATCGGGCAGTCGCAGGCCTCCTGCCGCAGCCGCTCGCGCAGATCCTTGGGCAGGTTGGTCATCTCCTCGAACCGCGCGCCCTTCATCAGCCAGGCGTACACCTGGCCCGCGCGAAAGGCCGGCAGGCCCATTTCCTTCAGGTATCCCGCCAGCTCCTCGCGCGTCATATCCAATAGCTGTACCATTTCGTTAACCCCTGCGGATCAGCTTCGCGATGAAGAAGCCGTCGATCTCCGGGTACTTTCCGGGCAGCAGCTGCAGCTTTCCGTCCACAAAGTCGTCCCTCAGCGCCTCCGGCACCCACCTGCCCTCCAGGTCGAGCGCAAACTCCGGATGCCTTTCAAGGAACGCGTCCACCTGCTCGCCGTTTTCCTCGGGCAGTATGGTGCAGGTCGAGTAGACCATCGCGCCGCCCTTTTTCACGTACTGGCAGCAGGTGTCCAGCAGCCGCTTCTGCAGCGCCGCGATTTCCTCCAGGTTGGCCTCCTTCAGGCGATACTTGATGTCCGGCTTGTTGTGCATCACGCCCAGGCCGCTGCACGGCGCGTCCAGCAGCACCCCGTCGATCAGGCCCACGTTGTCCGCGCGCAGCACGGTCGCGTCCGCCTGAATGGGCCGCATGTTGTACAGTCTCAGGCGCTTTGCCGTGTTCTTAATCAGCTCAACCCGGTGCTCGTGCAGCTCGTAGGCGTACACGCGCCCGGTGCCCTGCATCAGCTCGCACAGCAGCGAGGCCTTGCCGCCCGGCGCGGCGCACGCGTCGATCAGCATGCTGCCGTTTCGCGGAGCAAGCGCCTCGGCCGCCAGCATGGAGCTCGCGCCCTGCACGGTGAACAGTCCGCGCCTGAAGTCCGGGTCGGAGGGCAGGTCGCCCGCGCGCAGCACGTGATAGCTGTGCGGCACAATGCCCTTCTTCCACTCCCAGCCGCGGCTCGTCAGGTACCGCTCAAACGCCTCGTCGTTCATGTCGATCAGGTTGGGGCGCACGGTCTCCCAGTGCTCCTGCGGCCGGAAGGAAATGATGCGCTCGGCCTCCTGCTCGCCATACGCGTCCGCCAGCCGCTTGACGATGGGTTCGGGCACCGAGTGCTCGATCGACAGGTAGCGGATGGCGCTCACCTCGCGGTCGGGCTGCTGGATGCTGCCCGCGTCGCGCGCGCGGATCAGGTTGCGCAGCGTGCCGTTGACCAGCGCCGCGTACTGCTCCCTGCCAAAGGCCTTGACCTGCTTGACCGCCTCGTCCACCGCCGCGTGATCGGGCACGCGATCCATGTACAGGATCTGCGCCGCCGCCAGGTGCAGCACCTCCTGGATGAACGGCTCAGGCATCCGCTCCACGAACTGCCCCAGCACGTACTCGATCCGCATCCGGTTTTCGAGCGCCGTGTAGAACATGCTGGTCGCCAGGCGCTTGTCCTCCAGCGACAGCTCGGCGTTCCTCAGCCGCTCGTTGAGCGCAATGCCCGAGTACGCCCCGCCGATCGTCACGTCGCACAGCGCGCTCAGGGCCAGCTTGCGCGCGTCCGTGGTTTCCTTGCGCGGGCCGCGCGGCTTTCTGTCGCCTCCATAGGGACGGCGTTCCCGGTCAAACGGCTTTTTCTCCCCGTCATAGGGACGACGCTCCCGATCAAACGGCTTTCTTTCCCCGTCATAGGGACGACGCTCCCGATCAAACGGCTTTTTCTCCCCGTCATAGGGACGGTGCTCCCGATCAAACGGCTTTCTTTCCCCGTCATAGGGACGGCGTTCTCGGTCAAACGACTTTTTCTCCCCGGCATAGGTACGGCGTTCCCGGTCAAACGGCTTTTTCTCCCCGTCATAGGGACGACGCTCCCGGTCAAACGGCTTTCTCTCCTCGTCATAGGGACGGCGCTCCCGATCAAACGGTTTTCTGTCCCCGTCATAGGGACGGCGCTCCTTATTGAACGGCTTCTTCGGTCTGTCTTCGCTCATTGCGTCTTCTCCTCTATCTATTGTCGGCAGGGCCGACTGCCACTTGCTTCCGGCAGGCTGAGCCTGCACCCACTTGCTGCCACCGGCCGGGCAGGGCCCGGTTCCACTTGCTGCCGCCGATTCTTTCGACGAATTCGGGAACCATAGATTGAAGTTCCCGAATTCTGCGTAATGCCATATTGCAGGCTCTCCAACTGGGGGAGGCTCCGCTTCGCTTCGCGCTCCCCCAGACCCCCTCCGAAGTTTGTCCGGCCGGCAGTGCCGGCTGCCACTTGCTGCCGCCGAGGCCACACGAATCTGTCGGCCATAAATTAGAGCCTCCAGATTCTCCGTTGTCAAAAAAACTCGGGCGTGTACCCCACAATCTGCTGTCGCAGGTTCTATCGACGAATTCGGGAAGCATAAATTGGACTTCCCGAATTCTGCGAATCCGCAAGCTTCCTTGCGGATTGTTAAGCGGGCACTGCCCGCCGCGGCTGGGGGAGGGTCTTGAACAGCGCATAGCCTGACGACAGGATACGCGGCAGCAAGTGGCCGTCGGCTCTGCCGACCGCTCCCCCAGACCCCCACCGAAGTTTGTTTGCTGACCGCATGCAGAGCAAGCGGGTATATATACTTTCATCTCGCTCTCCCGCTGGGGGAGGGTCTTGAACAGCGCATAGCCTGACGACAGGATGCGCGGCAGCAAGTGGCCGTCGGCTCTGCCGACCGCTAGCCGTTCGCCGCCTGCCCCAGCAGCGTGCCCACCGGAATAGGCTTGCCCATCAGGTAGCTCTTCGCGTTCATGCGTTTCGCGGCCGGCGCCTGCATCTCGAGAATCTCCAGCGCGCCCTCGCCGCAGGCCACGACGAGTCCCTTCTTCGCGGAGGACTCGATCACCTCGCCCGGCCGCGCCTCTACGTTCCGCTCGACCGCGCGCGCCAGCCAGATCTTCATCACCCCGTCGCCCCACTGGGTGTACGTGCCCGGCCAGGGGTTAAAGCCCCGCACCCGGCAGGCGATCTGCCCGGCGCTCATCGTCCAGTCGATCAGTCCGTCCTCGCGGGAGAGCATCGGCTGATGGCTCATCTGGCTCTCGTCCTGCTTTTCGCGCGGGCAGGTACCGTTTTCGATGGCATGGATGGTCTCAATGAGCAGCTTCGCGCCCATCTCAGCCAGCCGCACGGTCAGCTCGCCCGCCGTCTCCATCTCGCCGATTTCAGTCTCCGCGCGCAGCGCCATGTCGCCCGTGTCGATGCCCGCGTCGGTGAACATCGTGGTCACGCCCGCCTTCTTCTCGCCCAGCGCGATGCACCAGTTGATCGGCGCGCTGCCCCGGTATTTGGGCAGCAGCGAGGCGTGCACGTTGACCGTCCCCATGGGCGGAATGTCCAGTATCCGCTGGCTGAGGATCTGCCCGAACGCCGCCGTCACGCACAGATCGGGCCTGAGCGCCTCAATCGCCTCGCGCCCCTCGCGCCGGCGCACCTTTTCAAACTGGAACACCGGAATGCCGTGCCTTTCGGCCAGCACCTTCACCGGGCAGGCGGTCAGTTTGTTTCCGCGGCCGCTGGGCCGGTCAGGCTGCGTAAACGCGCCCACGACCTCGTATCCGTTGTCGATGAGCGCCTGCAGGGAGGGCACGGCGAACTCGGGCGTGCCCATAAACACGATTCGCATGCTTTCGTCCCCTCCTCAGTTCGCTTCCGCGTCGTTGTCCTCAAGCTCGCCGATCAGGTGATCCACGTACAGCACGCCGTCCAGGTGATCCAGCTCGTGGCACACCGCCCGCGCGAAGAACCCGTCGGCCTCCAGCTCGAATTCCCGCCCCTTGCGGTCGAGCGCGCGCACCTTCACGTGGTCGGGCCGGGCGACCGTGCCGTGCTTTCCGGGCAGGCTCAGGCAGCCCTCCGGCCCCTCCTGATGCCCGCTCGCCTCGAGAATCACCGGGTTGATCAGCTCCACCAGTCCCTCGCCCACGTCGATCACCACGATCCTGCGCAGCACGCCCACCTGCGGCGCGGCCAGTCCGCAGCCGTCCGCGGCGTACATCGTCTCGGCCATGTCCTTGATCAGCGCCACCGTGCGCCGGTTGATCTCCTTGACCTCGTGGGCCTTTTTGCGCAGCACGTCGTCGCCCACCCGGTAAATCTTCATCACTGCCATCTATCAATAAAGCTCCTTTCGCTCACATCATGCTCGCGGGATTGACCTCCAGCTCCACGCGCACGCCCTCCTCAAACTCCTGCGCCTCCATCTCCTCCATGCGGGAGACGATCTCGTCGGACGCACCGCGGGCGTACATCTTGATGAACACCATGTACCGCACCTCGCCCCGAAGCAGCTTGATCGGCGCCTCGAGCGCGCGGTACTGCACCACGTCGCGGCGCAGGGCCGGGTTTTCCTCGAACATCGCGCCCAGCTGCTTTTCGAGCGCTTCGGCGGTGCTTTTGGCCTTTTCGCCGTCCTTTGAGGACACCAGCAGCCGCGCGAGCACGGTAAAGGGCGGGTACAGCGCCCGCCTGCGCACCCTTTCCTCCTCGAAGTAAAAGGCGCGGTAGTCCTGCCTGGCGGCCAGGCGAATGCCGTAGTTGTCCGGCTCGTAGGTCTGCACGATCACTTTTCCCGGGAAATCCGCCCGTCCCGCGCGCCCCGCCACCTGGGTAATGAGCTGGAAGGTGCGCTCGACGCTCCGGTAGTCGGGCACGTTCAGCGTCATGTCCGCCGCCACCACGCCCACCAGCGTCACCCTGGGAAAGTCCAGTCCCTTCGCGATCATCTGCGTACCCACCAGCACGCGGGTCTCGCCCCGCCGAAACGCGCCCAGTATCCGCTCGTGCGCGCCCTTGGTGCCGGTCGTGTCCACGTCCATGCGCGCCACGGGAACCCCCGGAAAGCGCGCGCGAACCTCCTCCTCGACCTTCTGCGTGCCCGCGCCGAACTGCCGGATGAACCGGCTGCCGCACTCGGGGCAGACGGTGGGCAGTCTTTTCGTGAAGCCGCAGTAGTGGCACTTGAGCAGCTGCTCCTCCATGTGGTAGGTCAGCGACACGTCGCAGTGCTCGCACTTTTCCACGTACCCGCAGCTTCGGCAGCTGACAAAGTGCGCGTACCCCCGCCGGTTCAAAAACAGGATCACCTGCTTGTCGCCGCTCAGGGCGCTTTTCATCGCCTCGATCAGTGCGCCGGAGAAGATCGAGCGGTTGCCGCTGACCAGCTCCTCGCGCATGTCCACGATCTGCACCTCAGGCAGCGCGCGGCCGTTGACCCGCTGGTTCATCTCAAGCAGCGTCAGCCGGTTGACCGGCCTGACCCCCGGCATGACCTTCATATACGTCGCGATCGACGGCGTGGCGCTGCCCAGCAGCAGTACGCCCCCGTGGTAGTCCGCGCGCCGCCTGGCGATGTCCCGCGCGTCGTAGCGGGGCCGCTTGTCGGACTGATAGCTCGACTCGTGCTCCTCGTCCACAATGATGATCCCCAGGTTGTCAAGCGGCGCGAACACCGCCGACCTCGCCCCGATGACCACCCTTGCCTCGCCCCTGCGAATGCGCCGCCACTCGTCGAAGCGCTCCCCGTCGGACAGCCTGGAATGCAAAACCGCCGCGTCACCGCCGAAGCGGGCGCGGAACCAGTCCACCATCTGCGGGGTCAGCGAAATTTCAGGCACCAGCACGATGGCCGTGCGGCCCGACTGGAGCGTCTCGCGAATCGCGCGGATGTACACCTCGGTCTTGCCGCTGCCGGTCACGCCGTGCAGAAGGAACCTGCCTCCGCCCCCGCGAAGCGCCTCCGTGAGCTGAGCGACCGCCTCCCTCTGCTGGGGGGTCAGCTCGGGGTCGGGCTGCACGGGCACGCTTTTCTCCCGAAAGGGACTGCGCAGCACCTCGTCCGACTCAATGCGCACCAGTCCCTGCTCCGCGAGGCTCTTCGCCGCGCCCGGGGACAGCTCGTTCAGGTAGCTCAGCGGCTTGGGGCCGTTTTCAAGCGCCTCCAGCACGCGCACCCTGGCCTTCGCGCGCCGGTTCTTCTCAATATAGGCCCGGGCTTCCTCGCCCGATACGCACAGCGAGACCACGCTGACCGTCTTCTCGTGCACCCGTCCCCCGCGCATGGCGGCGGGAATCATCTGCCTGAGCCCGTCGACCAGGTTGCAGTGGTACTTCCTCTTCATCCACTGCGCCAGCTCGATCAGCTCAGGCAGTATCACCGGATAGTCCTCGAGCGCGCGCCGCACGTCCTTCACCTTTTCGCTCGGCAGGCCGCACTCCTCCTTGAGCGCGATCACGTACCCCTCGAGCGTCCTCGGCCCGAAGGGCACCTCCACCCGCTGCCCGGGCGTAAGCGCCATGCCCGCGGGAATTCGATAGGTAAACAGCCGGTCGACCGCCTCGTTGGACAGGTCGACGATCACCTCCGCGAACCGCTCACTCATGGCGCATCAGCTCGTCGATCCGATCGAGTATGCCGTCGGCCACCGCGCGCTTGCTCATCTGCGGCAGGGCGCGCTGCTCGTCCCTGGTAATCAGCGTCACGCAGTTGGTGTCCACCGCGAAGCCCGCGCCCGGCTGGGTCACGTCGTTGGCCACGATCAGGTCGGCGTTTTTCTTCAGGAGCTTGCCGCGCGCATTTTCGAGCACGTCGTTGGTCTCCGCCGCGAAGGCCACCAGCACCTGCCCCTCGCGCTTGTCCCTGCCCAGCTGCTGGGCGATGTCCGGGTTGGCCAGCAGGTCTATCCGCATGCCCTCGCCGTTTTTCTTGATCTTTTTGTCGGCGATCTGCGCCGGGCGGAAGTCGGCCGGAGCCGCCGCCTGAATGACCACGTCGGCCTCCCTGGCCAGGCGCGTCACCTGCTCGTACATCTCAAGCGTGGTCGTCACGTCCACGCGCTTTACGCCCTGCGGGGTTTTCAGGCCGGTCGGCCCGGACACCAGCGTCACGTCCGCGCCCCTCGCCGCCGCCGCCTCGGCCAGCGCGTAGCCCATCTTGCCGCTCGAGCGGTTGGACAGGAAGCGCACCGGATCGATCGGCTCGCGCGTCGGCCCCGCGGTCACGAGCACCCGCCTGCCCGCAAAGTCGCTTTTCGGGTACAGCGCCTCGCACACCGCCTCGATCACCTTTTCCGGCTCGGACATACGCCCGATCGCGTCGTCCCCGCAGGCCAGGTGTCCGCTGTCCGGCCCCACGAATTTCACGCCGCGCGCCTTCAGCGTCGCCAGGTTCTGCTGGTTCGCGGCGCTTAAGTACATGTTGCAGTTCATCGCGGGCGCGAGCAGAATGGGCACGGTGGTCGCCATGGCGGTGGTCGAGAGCAGGTCGTCGGCGATGCCGCAGGCGATCTTGCCGATCATGTTGGCCGTACACGGGGCGATCAGCAGCAGATCCGCCGCCTTGGCCAGCGAGATGTGCTCGATTTCCCAGGTCTTTTCAAACGAGCTGACATAGGTCTGATTGCCGGAGAGCGTCTCGAACGTCAGCGGCGCGATAAACCGCGTCGCGTTTTCGGTCATGATGACGCGCACGTCGGCGTGCAGTTTTTTCAGGCCGCTGACAATCGCCGCCGCCTTATACGCCGCGATGCCCCCGGTCACGCCCAGCACCACGCATTTTCCCTTCAGCATTCGTCCACGCTCCCCTCAATCGTCCCTTTTGTCAGTTTTTTTCCTCGCTCGGCGCGGCTTCCTCTTCCTTGGGCGCGCCCTTTTCGTCGCGGCTGTAGGTGATGCGGCCGCGATAGATTTCCTCGATGGCGATGGACAGCGGCTTGGCGTCGCGCAGGTCCTTGTCCTCGTTGATGTTGATCAGCGGCTGGGTCTTGTCCGAGCCGATCAGCTGGCGCGCGCGCTTGCTCGCCAGCACGGCCAGGGTGTAGCGGCAGTCCACCTTCTTGAGCAGTTCGCCGATGGGCGGTTCGATCATGCTTCTCATATCACTCAATCCTCCTGAAACGATTTATTGATTCGGTCGATGGTTTCCTTGTTCAGGCTGGTGCGCCGGCGCGCGGCCTCGATGATGCCGATCACGTCGTTTACCGCGGTCTCCAGGTCGTCGTTGAGCACCACGTAGTCATAGGTGTAGGCCAGGGGCATCTGCCTGCCCGCGTCCTTCATGCGCTTTTCCAGCGTCTCGGGGGTCTCGGAATGCCTGCCCTCGAGCCGCGCGCGCAGCTCGCTTTTTTCGGGCGGCAGGATGAACACGGTCACGGCCGAGGGATCGTCCGCCTTGACCTGGAACGCGCCCTGCATGTCGATCTCGAGGATCACGTCCTTGCCCGCCTTTTTGAGCTGCTCGACGTACTCGCGCGAGGTGCCATAGTAATTTCCGTGCACGTAGGCGTGCTCAAGGAAGCCACCCTCCCTGACCTTCTTTTCAAAGGTCTCCTTGTCCGCGAAGAAGTACTCCACCCCGTTTTGCTCCATCGAGCCGTCCTTTTTGGGGCGCGGCGCGCGGGTGGTCGTGGAGATGGACACGCCCATGTCCGGCATGCGCCTGACAATTTCCTCGCAGATGGTGCCCTTGCCCACTCCGGAGGGGCCGGAAAGCACGATGGTCATCCTCTTGTGCGTCATTGGATTTCTTCCTCCTCGTCCTCGGCGATGATTTCTTTTGAATCCAGCCGGTGCATAATGGTCTCCGGCAGCAGCGCGGAGAGTATGATGTGGCCGCTGTCGGTCACGATCACCGCGCGCGTGCGCCGCCCGCAGGTCGCGTCCACCAGCACCGAGCGCTCCCGCGCGTCCTGCACGATGCGCTTGACCGGGGCCGCGTCCGGCGCGACGATGGCCACCACCCGCCCGGCCGACACGATGTTGCCAAAACCGATGTTGATCATTTTCAGCGTCATGGTTCGTCCCCTATTCCACGTTCTGAACCTGCTCGCGGATCTTTTCGATCTCCGCCTTGGCCGAAATCACCAGCTGCGTGATGGGCACGTCCTGAGACTTCGAGGAAATCGTGTTGACCTCGCGGTTGAGCTCCTGCACCAGGAAGTCCAGCCTGCGGCCCACCGGCTCCCCGTCGTCCAGCAGCGCGCGGATCTGCGCGAAGTGACTGTGCAGGCGCACCGTCTCCTCGGCGATGGCGCTGCGGTCGGCCATCAGCGCCACCTCCTGCAGCATCCGCTGCTCGTCCACCGCCGCCCCGCACAGCAGCTCCTGCACCCGCGCGGTCAGCTTCACCTGATACTCGGTCACCGTCTCGGGATAGCGCGCCTCGATTCTGCGCGTCATCTCCTCCAGCAGGTCGACCCGGTGCGCAATGTCCTCGCGCAGCCGCGCGCCCTCCGTCTCGCGCATCGCCTGCATCTGCGCAAGCGCGCCCGTGAGCGCCTCGCGCATCAGGCTCAGCAGCGCCTCCTGATCCTCCTGCGCCTCGGTAATCACCAGCACGTCGCTCAGGCGCGCCATGCCGCTCACCGTGCGGTCGTCCTTGAGCGCGGTCGCCTCGCCGATCTGGTCCAGCGCCCGCATGTAGGCCGACAGCAGCGCCTCGTCCACCGTCACCTGCCTGGAATCCGCGCGCAGGTTGCGATACGTCGCGAACACGTCCACGTGTCCCCGCGCAAGCACCGCGCCGATCTGCTTTCTGGCCGCGTCCTCCGCAAAGTTCAGGCTGCGCGGCATCCGGAACGAGAGGTCGAGAAACCGGTTGTTCACCGATTTCATCTCGAGCGTCAGCTCGCGCCCGTCCCTTTCCACACTCATTCGGCCGTAGCCGGTCATGCTATGCATTGTCGTCTCCTCCGATTCTCCCGTGAATCGCCCTGCCGGGCTTCAGGTTCAGTCGTCCCTGCCCCCGGCTTGCTTCCAATCCTCTGCCGTATTCCATGCCGCAGGCGTTTCGCCCGCCGTCCAACCTTCGTCGTGCTCCAGGCATCCCGCCCAACGTTCCCCGCCCGGCTTCAGGCAGCTATCCCGCCGCCCAACGTCCGTCCGGCCCCAGGCATCCCGCTTCACCGTTCCTCGTCCCGGTTCAGGTCACTATCCCGCCGCCCAACGTCCATCCGGCCCCAGGCATCCCGCCTCACCGTTCCTCGTCCCGGTTCAGGTCACTATCCCGCCGCCCAACACTCGTCCGGCCTCAGGCTTATCCGCCCCGCCGCCCGGCACTTTTTCCTGATCGTGTCTGTCCGGCAACCGGCGGCCTCCCGTCGATTGCGCCTGTTCATCGATCTTATAATTATAGCACACATGTGCCCACAATGCCGAACCTCTCCGGTGAATAACACAACTTTAACCAGGCAGGCTGAGCCTGCAGTCGGTGCTAGCGCCGGCCAAGCGAATCTGTCGGCCATAAATCAGAGCCTCCAGATTCTTCGTGGTCAAAAGACTCAACGGATGAACCCCACAACCTGCTCCCGGTCGGCAGTGCCGACGGCCACCTGCTGCCGCGCATCCTATCGACGACCATTGGCCGCCATACATTGGAGCGGCCAAGGTCTGCGAATCCGCAAGCTTCCTTGCGGATTATCGGGCGGGCGCTGCCCGCCGCGGCTGGGGGGCTCCATCCTACGATTCATTCGGGGAACCACACCGCTCTCCTCTTACTCTTTCCGCGGATCATAGTGCTTTCCGGGAGAGCTCGAGAGGGGCCTTTCTCAGAAAGGCCGCCTCAGACTGTCAAAAACCCCCGGAGAGCTCGAGAGGGCCGCAGCCCTTTCGAACTTTCAATCGTGCCCAGCGGCGTGT
>CAKUFI010000036.1 GCA_934647305.1 uncultured Clostridia bacterium
AGGAGCCCAAGGCCGCCGACGGGAAGCTTACGGACGTGCAGGAAGGCGACTTCAAGGCCGCTTATCGCGCGGAACACAAGATGCAGTAAAAAGGAGGATGGAACGATGAATCTGGACAGAGTGATTGCGGTTCGCAACAACAAGACCATTTACCGCGATGGCGACAAGTGCATCAAGGTCTTCTCCCCCGATTTTTCTAAAGGCGACGTGCTGAACGAGGCCCTGAACCAGGCCCGCGTGGAAGAGACCGAGCTCAATATTCCCCGCGTGCTGGAGGTCGCCACGATCGACGGCAAATGGGCGATCGTATCCGACTTCATCAAGGGCAAAACCCTGGCCCGCCTGATGGCCGAGGAACCCGAGAAGAAGGACGAGTACATGAACCTGTTCGTCGACCTGCAGCTGAAGATGCACGCGCAGACCTGCCCGCTGCTGGGCAAGCTGAAGGACAAGATGAACCGCAAGATCAGCGCGGCCGACCTGGACGCGACCACCCGCTACGATCTGCATACCCGCCTGGAGGAGATGCCCCGCCACACCAAGCTGTGCCACGGCGACTACAACCCCAGCAACATCATCCTGCGCGAGGGCGATAACGAGCCCTTCATCCTGGACTGGTCCCACGCCACCCAGGGCAACGCCTCGGCCGACGCGGCCCGCACCTACCTGCTGTTCTGGCTGGGCGGCGACATCGAGGGCGCGCAGCAGTACCTGGATCTGTTCTGCAAGAAGAGCGACACCGCCAAGCAGTACGTGCAGAAGTGGATGCCCATCGTGGCCGCCAGCCAGTCGGTCAAGGGCAATGAGCGCGAGCGCGAGTTCCTGCTTTCCTGGGTGAACGTGGTCGATTACGAATAAGGAGGACACTAACGATGAAAGTTACCGTTTGTATCGGCAGCTCCTGCCACCTCAAGGGCTCCCGCCAGGTCGTCGAGCAGCTGCAGTACCTGATCGCCGAGCATAAGCTGCAGGACAAGGTGGAGCTGGGCGGCACCTTCTGCATGGGCAAGTGCCAGCAGGGCGTGTGCGTGAACGTGGACAACGACTTCCACTCGGTCTCCCCCGAAACCGTGAACGAGTTCTTTAATACCGAAATTCTGCCGAAGGTGTGATGCGTAAATGATCGTTCAGATTTGCGTGGGCAGCTCCTGTCATCTCAAGGGCTCCCAGGAAGTCATTGAACTGATGCAAAACGCCGTGGCCGAACGTCACCTCGAAAATGAAATTACACTTGCCGGAAGCTTCTGCTCCGGCAAGTGTAACCGTACCGGGGTGACGGTCACGGTGGACGACCAAGTGATCCCGGGCGTGAACCGCGAAAACTTTAAAGAATTCTTCGAGACCCATGTCATGGGCGCGCTGAAAAAAGACGGAAGGTGAAGAACATGCCGGATTGCCTGACGCTTAAAAAGTCCAACTGCAAAAACTGCTACAAATGCATCCGCCACTGCCCGGTGAAGTCCATTCGCTTCTCGGGCAACCAGGCGCACATCATCGGAGACGAGTGCATACTGTGCGGTCACTGCTTCGTGGTCTGCCCGCAGGACGCCAAGCAGATCGTCAGCGAGCGCGAAAAGGTCAAGGTCATGCTGCAGAGCCGCGAGGAAGTCTATGTCAGCCTGGCCCCCTCCTTCGTGGCCAACTACGACGGCGTGGGCATCGAGTCGATGCGCGAGGCGCTCGTCAAGCTGGGCTTCCGCGACGTGGAGGAAACCGCCATCGGCGCGACCATCGTCAAGAAGGAATATGAGCGCCTGCTCGAGGAAAACAAGCCTGATCTGCTGATTTCCTCTTGCTGCCACTCGGTCAACCTGCTGATCCAGAAGTATTTCCCCACGGTACTGCCGTACCTAGCCGACGTGCTCTCCCCCATGCAGGCGCACTGCCAGGACATCAAGCGCCGCCACCCCGGCTGCAAGACCGTCTTCATCGGCCCCTGCGTGGCCAAGAAGGACGAAGCGGCCCGCTCCGACGGCCTGGTGGACGCGGTGCTGACCTTTGAGGAGCTGACCGACTGGCTGAGCGACGAGAAGATCACGCTCAAACAGGAAAAGGCGGCCTGCGACGAGAGCCGCGCTCGCTTCTTCCCCACCACCGGCGGCGTGCTCAAGACTATGGATCGCGAAAAGAGCGACTATCAGTACCTGGCCATCGACGGCGCAGAAAACTGCATCGAGGCGCTCAAGGACATCGAAAACGGCAAGATCCACCACTGCTTCCTGGAGCTTTCCACCTGCGCGGGCAGCTGCGTGGGCGGCCCGGTGATGGAAAAGCGCCGCCACAGCCCGGTGCACGACTACCTGTCCGTGGCCGAATACGCGGGCAAGCGCGATTTCGAGGTGAATCAGCCCGAGGCGATCGACCTTCGCAAGCCGTTCGTCTACATGCCCCACCACGCCGCGCAGCCCTCTGAGCAGGAGCTGACCGACATCCTGCACCAGATGGGCAAGATGAAGCCGTCCGACGAGCTCAACTGCGGCTCCTGCGGCTACAATACCTGCCGCGAAAAGGCGGTGGCCATCTATCAGGGCAAGGCCTCGATCACGATGTGCCTGCCGTTCCTGAAGGAAAAGGCGGAGAGCTTCTCCGACAACATCGTCAACAACACCCCCAACGGCCTGATCGTGCTCAACGAGGACCTGGAGGTGCAGCAGATCAACCAGGCGGCGCTGAAGATCATGAACCTGCGCGCCGCGTCCGATGTGCTGGGCGACCAGGTGGTTCGCGTGCTCGACCCCGCCGCGTTCATGCAGGTACTGCGCACCGGCCGCGACGTGCGCGCGCAGCACGTGTATCTGGCCGAGTACAAGCGCCACGTGGAGCAGACCATCATCCATGACCGCGACTATCACCTGCTCATCTGCATCCTGCGCGACGTGACCGAGCAGGAAAACGACCGCGAAAAGAAGGAAAGCATCAGCCGCCAGACGGTGGAAATCGCCGACAAGGTGGTCGATAAGCAGATGCGCATCGTGCAGGAAATCGCGTCGCTGCTGGGCGAAACGGCCGCCGAGACCAAGATCGCGCTGACCAAGCTGAAGGAGTCAATTTCCGATGAATGAGCTGTGCGCCGATATCGGCTATAAGAGTATCAACCACTACGGGGAGCAGCTGTGCGGCGACCATGTGGACGTGGTCGAGCAGGAGGACAACTCGACGGTGATCGTGCTGGCCGATGGCCTGGGCAGCGGTGTAAAGGCGAGCATCCTCTCGACGCTGACATCGAAGATCATCTCCAGCATGATGGCCGCGGGCCTGCGCCTGGAGGACTGCGTGGACACGATTGCGGCCACTCTGCCGGTGTGCTCGGTTCGCGGGGTGGCCTACTCCACCTTCACCATCATTCACCTGATCAACAATGAGCTGGCCGAGCTGATTCAGTACGACAACCCGCACGTGATTCTGCTGCGCGACAGCGTGAACTACGACTACCCCAAGACCGAGATGACCATCAGCGGCAAGAAGATCTACAAATCGGTCATCAAGCTGCACGAGGACGACCTGTTCATCGCCATGAGCGACGGCTGTCCGCACGCGGGCATCGGCGTGGCCTACAACTTCGGCTGGAAGCGCGAGGACATCATCTCCTTCATGGAGTCAATCGCGCCCGCAGGCTACACGGCCAAGACGCTGTCCACGATACTGGTCGACGAGTGCTACAAGCTTTACGGCGGCCAGCCGGGCGACGACGCAACCGCCTGCGTGGTGCGCATCCGCAAGCGCGTGCCGATGAACCTGCTCTTCGGCCCGCCCTCCAGCCGCGACGACAACGACCGCATGATGTCCCTGTTCTTCTCCAAGGAAGGCAAGCACATCATCTGCGGCGGCACCACCTCCTCAATCGCCGCGAAGTACCTGGGCAAGCCCCTGGTGCCCAGCCTGTCCTACGACCAGTCTGACGTGCCCCCGATCGCCTATCTCGAGGGCGTGGATCTGGTCACGGAGGGCGTGATCACCATCAACAAGGTGCTCACCTACGCCAAGGACTACCTCGACCAGAACGACCTGTATGAGCAGTGGTCGATCAAGCGGGACGGCGCATCCATGATCTGCCGCCTGCTGTTTGAGGAGGCCACCGACATCAACTTCTACGTCGGCCGCGCTATCAACCCGGCCCACCAGAACCCCGACCTGCCAATCAACTTCAACATCAAGATGAACCTGGTCAAGGAGCTCTCCGAGTGTCTGAAGAAGATGGGCAAGCACATCAAGGTCAGCTACTTCTAGCAGGCTGAGCCTGCACCCACCAGCTGCCGCGCAGGCCACACGAATCTGTCGGCCATAAATTAGAGCCTCCAGATTCTTCCTGCTCGGAGGACTCGAGGCTGTGCCCCACAAGGGCTACGGGTCGGCAGGGCCGACGGCCACTGGCTGCCGGTCGGCGGGGCCGACTGCCACTGGCTACCGCCGAGGCCAAGCGTACCCTCCGGCCATACGTTAGAGCCTCAGGGTACTTCGTGGGTGGAAAACTCGAGGCTGTGCCCCACAACTCGCTGCCGCGCAGGCTGAGCCTGTACCCACTTGCTGCCGCCGAGGCCAAACGAATCCTTCGGCCATAGATTAGAGCCTCAGGATTCTTCGCTTGTGGAAGGCTCGGGGCTGTGCCCCACAAGGGCTACGGGTCGGCAGGGCCGACGGCCACTTGCTGCCGCCGAGGCCAAACGAATCCTTCGGCCATAGATTAGAGCCTCAGGATTCTTCGCTTGTGGAAAACTCGGGGCTGTGCCCCACGAAAGGTACATCGGAGTCTCAAAAGCAACAAAACGCTCACGCGGTTCGCAGACCGGAGTAATATCCAGTCTGGCCTGCGAACCGCCTTTCCCTGAAAAGCAGTCCGCAAAAAAATGCAGCGCTTTTCACCCCATGATTCCCGGTATTGCTAAAACGGAAGGAAGGTGTCTCCATGCGCAAGTTCGACACCAAGGTGCAGCATCTCAAGTACAAGGTGCTGCGCGAAGTGGCCCGCCAGGCCTGGAACGATACGCTGCTTGAAAACCTGCTGGATATTCCCATGACCATCGTTCCGGGCAAACAGCCCACGATGCGCTGCTGCGTGTACAAGGAGCGCGCCATCGTCTCCGAGCGCGTCAAGCTGGCGATGGGCGGCAACAAGGACAACCCCAACGTCATTGAGGTGATCGACATCGCCTGCGACGAGTGCCCGGTCGGCGGGTATGAAGTCACCGATTCCTGCCGCGGCTGCCTGGCTCACCGCTGCGAGGACGTGTGCAAGCGAGGCGCCATCTCCTTCGACTCGCACCATGTGGCGCACATCGACAAGTCCAAGTGCGTCGAGTGCGGCGCGTGCGCCAAGGTCTGCCCCTATACCGCCATTATCAGCCGCAAGCGCCCCTGCCAAAACGCCTGCAAGGTCAAGGCCATCTCCGTGACCCCCGACACCAAGGTCGCCGAGATCAACAACGACAAGTGCATCGCCTGCGGCGCGTGCGTCTATCAGTGCCCCTTCGGCGCGATCATGGACAAGTCCTACATACTCAACGTCATCGACCTGCTCAAGAAGAGCTCGCAGCGCGGCGAACGCGTCTACGCAGTGGTCGCTCCCTCCATCTCCAGCCAGTTCACCTATGCCAAGCTGGGCCAGGTGATCAGCGGCCTGAAGGAAATAGGCTTCCACGCGGTGGTCGAGGCGGCGCTGGGCGCGGACATGGTCGCTCAGGCCGAATCGAAGGAACTGGCCGAAAAGGGCTTCCTGACCAGCTCCTGCTGCCCGGCCTTCGTCACATTCATCAAGCAGAACTTCCCCGCCATGCTGCCCCACGTGTCCCACAACCTCTCCCCCATGGCGACCATCGCCCGCTACATCAAGCAGACCTCGCCCGGCGCGAAGGTGGTCTTCATCGGCCCCTGCACCGCCAAGAAGCTCGAGGTGCAGCTGGAGACGGTCAAGCCCTGGGTCGACGCGGTGCTGACCTTCGAGGAACTGCAGGCGCTGTTTGACAGCCGCGACATGGACATCACCAGCCTGCCCGAGGACGTGCTCGACAACGCCTCCTACTACGGACGCATCTTCGCCCGCAGCGGCGGTCTGAGCGACGCCGTGGCCGAGGGCCTGAAGGAGCAGAACATCGACTTCGACCTCAAGCCCTGCGCCTGCGACGGCATTGAGGCCTGCCGCATGGCCCTGCTCAAGAAGAGCAAGAACGTGCTCGACGCGAACTTCATCGAGGGTATGGCCTGCATCGGCGGCTGCATCGGCGGCGCGGGCTGCCTTACTCACGGCGAAAAGAACAAGGCCGAGGTGGACAAGTACGGCAAGGAGGCTCTCGAAAAGACCATTGCCGACGCGGTATCCATGCTGAAATAATCGCCCTTTGAAATGTGCCCCGGGGATTCGTCCTCGGGGTGTTTTGCGTTTCAGGGAGCGAATGCCGGCCATACCCTCTCTGCGGGTGCACCTGGCGGAATCAGTCCGCTTTATCCGCACGTTTTTTCCTCAAAGCCACGTCTCGTTCGGAGAACCGCGTGCCTTTCCACACCCTCGAAACGCGGATCAAAGTTCTTTTCGGGTGGGGTTTGGCGAGGCGCGCAGAGGGCCCTGTGACCCATCTGCGATCGACGATGATTTACGCGGCTTGCAGCCCCGCGGCAGCAAGTGGGTTCGGGCACTGCCCGGTCAAAAAGTCGGCCTCCCCAGCGTCCCCCCGCGCGAAAAATTTCCAGATGTTTCACCCAAAGTAAGCGCGTGATGCGGTATAATATTTCTCCATAAGGGGGAGTTATTATGCCGGAGACGCATGAATACCTGGTTCCGGACTATTATCCATCGTTTCACTGCAAGATGGGCGCGTGCCGGAGCGCCTGCTGCGAGGGCTGGCCGGTGTCGATGTCGATGCAGGATTACTTTCACCTGCTGGGGGTGCAGTGCCGAGGGGAGCTGCGCGCGAAGCTGGACTGCGCGCTGCACCTGGTGAAGTACCCCACGCCCGAGCGCTACGCCCAGATCGAGCACCGGTACGACGGCAACTGCCCGATGCGCCTGGAGGACGGCCGGTGCGCGCTGCACGCCGAGCTGGGCGAGGACGCGCTTCCGTACATTTGCAGGCTGTATCCGCGCGCCGTTCGGGCCGAAGGCGACTACGAATGCTCCTGCGCGGGCAGCTGCGAGGCGACGATCGAGCTGCTTTTCGCGCAGGAAGAGCCCATCCGCTTCATCAGGCGGACATTGACCTTCGAGCTGCCCAGGAGTCCTGAACGTTCGGTGTTTTTCGAGTCGTTTTCGCGCGAGCAGGCGCTGCGGCTCTACCTGATCGGCCTGATGCAGGCGCGCGAGCTGCCCCTGCCCCGGCGGATGCTCAGGCTGGGCGCGGCGATGGCCGAGGCGGAAGCGGCGCTTTCCGCGCAGGACAGCGCGCGGATCGATCGCCTGATTCGCGGCGAAACGGTGCTTGAGGTGCCTGAACCGTCGAGCGAGGTCAGGCCGGAAGACCTGCACAGCGGCCTGCTCGTCATGGAGAAATTCACCGAACAGCTGGATGAGCGCAGCGACAGCATCCGCGCCATCGGCCAGGACGCGCTGGGCTACTTTGGCCGCGATCAGGGCACGATGAGCCGCTATCAAGCCGCCCGCGCACACTTTGACCAGATCGCGCCCCGCTGGCCGGTCTACCTGGAAAACATGCTGGTCAACCACATGTTCTTCTCGCGCTTCCCGTTCGCCGACGAGCACGAGAGCCTGCGCGAGGAATTTGTCAGTCTGTGCATGGTTTACGCCCTGCTGCGCTTCCTGGGCGTGGGACATCTGGCCTCCCAGTCGGACGAATCCGCGCTGGTCGATCTGGCCGCGGCCGCCTTCCGGCTCATCGACCACTCCGCCTTCCACCGCTACTCCGCCCGCATGCTCCGCGACCTGGGCTACGACACCCCCGAGCGCCTGTTCACCCTGATCAACCTGTAGGGGGAGGAACGAGGGGAACGTTGGGGAGACGGCTTTTCTGAGAAAAGCCTCTCCCCAAACCCCTCACGAAAAGCACTTTGATCCGCGTTACAGAAACAGAAAAAGTCAGGTAGTTCCCCGAATAAATCGTGGGCGGGAAAAGATCACAAACAGAAGCGCGGTTCCCTGAATCCGGCCAAAAGCGCATACACAAAACCTCAGTCCTCTGGAGAGCTCGAGAGGGCCGCAGCCCTCTCGAACTTCCAATCGCGCCCAGCGGCGTGTACGGTGGGCACGGGACGGTTTTTGTAAATCTCATTTTCCAGAGTAAAAATCGTTTCCCTGCAGTTTTTGCGCCCGGAAATCTCTTAGATTTCAGCAAAACTGGAGAGGGTGGCAGGGAGGCTCAAATCGAAGATTTGAGGCGCGGCACCTGGCCAAGGAGCTTGCTTCCCCGTCCACCAGCTTGTCAAAACCTTTTTTGACAAGCTGAGTCCCCCTCCGAGCGTCGGAAGGGGGACTGAAGTGTTTTGGGGAGTCAGTTCATCGCGGCGAGCAGCTGACCGTACAGCGCGGGCATGTGCTGCTGAAGAATCTGCGCGCCCTGATCGCCGTCGCTGCCGAACAGGTCGGAAAGCATCCGCATGAGCGGGGCCAGGTCGGAGTCCTCGGCCACCTGCGGCAGGGCGGACTCGTCCGCCTCGGGCGACTGCTCGGACAGGCTGAGCATCGACTGCGCGACCGCCTGCATCAGCTCGCTCACGGTCAGGCCGTCCTCGCTTTCGCCGGGACCGGTGAGGCTGTGGCGCACATTATAATAGGAAGCGATGTCCTGCGAGAGCGCATGCAGCGTGCTCATCGCCTGCTGCAGCGTTTCGGCAATCTGCTGATCGCCCGGCAGCGTCACGTCCTGACCCAGGCGCGCATAGCCCCAGCCGGTCAGCGGCATCATGGGCACCAGGTCGGCCGGGTTGATGAGGTTGAACACGTTGGGGCAGTCGGTATTCGCGATTTCGCCGCGCACGGTGGTGGGCGTGGCCGAGGTATAGACGAACACGTTCTGCGGGCCGCAGGCGGCGTTCAGGAACAGGCTCAGCAGGTTGGCGCAGGCGGCGCCGCGGCTGTGGCCCGTGACCAGCACGAGCGGGTTCTGCACCTGGCCAAGCACGCTCTGCAGCCCCAGGTATACGTCCTGCGCGGCCATGAGGAAGTTCTCGGCAAACTGGGTCTCATTGCTGTGAGAGGGCGCGAAGTCGAAGTTCGAGTACCACTCCCCCGCCGTCGTGCCGCGAATCGCGACCACGAGCAGCGTGCGCGGCTCACCCGCGTAGGTCACCTGGCCCATGCCGACCGTGTAGGCGCAGGTATGCGAGGGATCCTCAGGCGATTTGTCGTAGTGCGCCTCCTGAACGATGGTCAGGCCGTAATTGGCCATCGCCTGGCGCACCGTCTGCGCGTCGGTTCCGAACAGGCTCAGCGCCTGGGCGGCCAGTTCAGGCGAATAGGTCGAGCTGTCCCCGGGCAGCGAAAGGCTCTCGGCCATCGCCGCGCCGCCGAAAAGCGTCAGGCACAGCGTAAGCGCCAGCACGCGCCTGAGCAGTTTTTTCATACAAATCCCCGCTTTCTGTGTTGAGATCGATTATGCTTTCATTGTAGCACAGACCGCGCCGACTTTCCAGCGCGCAAAGGCGGCAAATTGAGGAACAATCGTCGCGACAGGTAAACTGGAAGTAAAAAAGCCCTCCCGAGGACGAGCTGCCTTCGGAAGAGCATGGCTGCTGGCTGCGGTTATTTTCTTTTGCGGCGCACAATCGGCTCGGGGATTTCGAGCAGGTAGCGCCCGCAGGCGTTGATGATGGTGGTGTCGCCGTAGTGCTGAATGCGGGGCAGGTCGGCGTAGTTGCGGTGCACGTGGCCGTGGCACAGGTAGAGCGGCTTCTGCTTGTCCAGCAGGCGCAGGAAGCACTCGAAGCCCCTGTGCGCGCGATCCTCCCCGTCCCCCAGCCCGCGGGCCGGAGAATGGGTCAGCACGATGTCCACGCCGCCCGCGCGGAAGATCTGAAACCTGAGCCGCGCGATGCGCCGGGCCATTTCCCGCTCGGTATACTGATGCGGGCCCTGATTGTAGCGTATGCTGCCGCCCAGGCCCAGTATGCGCAGGCCGTTTACGCAGACCAGCTTGTCGTCGATGCACTCGCAGCCCTCGGGCGGACGGGTGGCATAGCCGCCGTCGTGATTCCCGTGCACGTAATAGACCGGGGCGTGGCTCATCGTGACCAGGAAGGTCAGATACTCCGCCTTCAGGTCGCCGCAGGACAGAATCAGATCGATGTCGCTGAGCATACCCGGCTGATAGTGATCCCAGATATACTTGCTCTCTTCGTCCGCAACCAGCAGTATCTTCATTTACTTCGTTTCCTCCGGCGGGATGTCGTCTCGGTAGAGGCCCAGCACGCGCACGAGCGCCTGGGACTTGGGAAGCAGCTGATCGTAGCGCGGGATTTCGCCGACCACGTTTTCGCACAGCCAGTCCATGTTCATCAGTTCTTCTTTGGAGAACCACTGCTTGCCGTCGTTGCGCACGACGCCGCTCTGGTCGCGGATGACGCGATGGAAGGGGTCGATCAGGTTGTTCACGATGCCGTGGCGCAGGATAAGCGCCAGCTGACGCACGCCCTCGGGCAGGTCGCCGGACAGCTCCACGTCCACCACCCCGCTCGACAGGCCCCACCAGTAGTTGACCGCCTTGTCAGTATCCTTGGGATGCTCCGCGTCCAGCGCGCCGCTCATGATCGACTTGACCATCTTCAGGTAGAACTGGCCCCACTCCCAGCGCGGGGAGGCCAGCGCCTGCAGGCTGCCGTCCTCCTTGACCATGTAGGTGCCCCAGTCCCAGGCGCGATGCGGCGACTCGCCGGTCGATTCGCGGTTGGAGATGACCGAAATGCCGTCCACCAGGAACTCGCCCACCGGGTACTCGCTCAGGCACGACCAGCGCAGGTGCACCTTCGCGCGCGGATTGGTCAGCTGCGCGCCCAGGGCAAAGGCGTTGATCGCCGCCGGCACGCCCATGATCGGGTAGTTGGCGACATAACCGATCTCGTTGTCCGTGGCCATTGCGCCCGCAATCGCGCCGGTGATGAACTTGACCTCGTACATGCGGCTGTAGTAACTGCGCACGCCCGCGTAGGGCAGGCACAGCGCGCAGTTGAACACCCGCACGTCCGGATGCAGCGCGGCGATGCGGCGGCAGTCGTCGATCAGCGTGGGCGTGGGCGCGAAAATGACGTTTACGCCCTCCGAAATGGCGGACTTCATGACCTCATAGGGATCCTTGCCCGCGCACAGGTAGGACTTGACGGTGATCTGGCTGCCCATGCAGGCCTCCAGCTCGCGCCGCCCCAGCTCGTGCGCCGTGACCCAGGGGCTCTTCTCCGGGTCGCAGTCATACACGAAGGCGATGTTCAGGTGCGGATGGTTCAGGCCGAACAGGTGCGCCAGGAAGCTGCGGTTGTCCTCCTCCTCGGGCGGCGTGCTGCTCAGCGCGATGGGCTGCTCCTCGGCCAGGATGCGAATGTCCGGCCAGATGAGCGCCAGGGAATGCGTAAAGTCGGCCGTGCTGGCCGTGTTGAAATCCTTGAGCGGATAGACCTGCAGCCAGGCAAGCAGCGCCTCTGCCGCCGTGACGGGCAGCTTTTCCTTGTTCAGCTTCTCAAACGCCTCGCGCAGGTGCATAAACGCCGAGCGGAAGTCCATGCGCTCCTGCTCCGTCCACACGTGATCGGGCGCAAAGCCCAGCGCCGCCTGCAGCCGCGCGTAGTCGCCCTTCTGCCGGAAGGTGATCTGATACTGGCCGCACAGCTGGTAAAACCGCATGAACTCATAGTAGATCTGCACGGCGGGGTCGTTTGAATAGGAAGGAATGATGCGGGTGACGTAGCCCTGGATGTAGGGCGCGCCGTAGCTCTTGAGCACGCTGACCCGCTTGTGCCCCTCCTGCACGTAAAAGCGCCCCATGTACTCAAAGCAGGTAATCGGGTCGCTGAAGCCCTTTTCGCTCAGGTGCACGTTGCACAGGAAAATCCACTTCGCGCCAAACTCGGTCTTAGGCCCCAGCAGCGGCATGAAGTTGCCCGCGAACGCGTCGCGCCGCCCCACCGACACCGTACCCACAATCTGCTCGGCCGGAATGTCCACCAGGCCCATGTCCAGCCGGCCCGCGTCCATCGTGTCGTCCAAAATTTCGTCGAGCACCTGCGGATACGGGTACTCGCCGCGCACCACGCAGGCATTGTAGTACTTAATGCCCTGCTTTAATGCGCTTTCATACTGTTCAAATGCCTCACGATTAATCATCGAATGCCTCCTGCAGTCGAAACTTCTTCTTTCTTCTCTTGACCTGTCTATTATAAAAAGCAAAAGTGCTCGCTGTCAACCGCCTGAATGAAAAAAGATGGGGAGGGAACGTTGGGGGAACGCTGGGGAGGCCGCCTTTTTGAAAAAGGCGCCTCCCCAGACCTCTCCCGGAAAACGGTCTGATCCGCGTAACAGAACAGCATATGATATGTGGTTCTCCGAACTCAATCGTGGTTCGAAGGACACGAAAGACGAGCGCTCGTCGCCCGACCCGGCGTTCTCACAAACCTTCATTCCCGAAATGGGCAACGCCCATAGAGCCTGACAGACGCGAAGCGCTCTGGCAGGGGAAGACCTTGGCCGCTCCAATCTATGGCGGCCAACGGTCGTCGATAGAACCGGCGGCAGCAAGTGGAACCGGGCACTGCCCGGCTAGCAGTCGTCCTCCGGGGTAGGGGTAGCGTGCTGAATCAATGCCTGAAGGCGCTGAGGGGTGAGCATGGTTTCGCGCTTGATGAAGCGGTTGAAGTAGGAGCGGGAGGAAAAGCCGCTCATCTGTGAGATCATGTCCAGGGAGAGCTCGGGCTGCTCCATGAGGGAGCGGATGTAGTCGAGCCTTCGCGCGGCGAGGTAGCGCCCCAGCGACTGGCCGCTGTGCTGGCGGTAGAGGCGGGCGAGGTAGTCGGCGTTGTAGCCGGTGGCCAGGGAAAGCTGCGCGATGGACACATCTTCGCGGACGTGCTCGGCGACATAGTTCTCTATGAACTGCAAAAGCCCCGAGACGGGCGTGTCCGGGGTGTTTTCAGAGAGCGTATAGACGAAGGGCGGCGTATCCGGGTCAGGCCGCTTGGCGCGGGCGTGGCGGATGAGCTGCTGATGCAGCTGAGCGGTCTTTTCGCCGTCCGCGCCCGGATAGCCCACAATAAAGGAAACGTTTTTGTCCGACGCGGCCGAAAAGGCGACCTGAAGCGGCTCAAGCATGCCGTTCAGGTAGACCTGCGACGGGCGCTCCTCAAACTGACCCAGCCACAGCGTGGCCTCGGGTATCGGATGACTGACCGGCGCGAGGCGCACAAGGCCGGGCAGGTGCCTCAGCGCAGCCGCCTCGAGCAGGGCGTCGTCCATGTCCGCCTGAAGCCCGGGCACCATCGACAGCAGGAACACCAGCCGCTCGCAGGGCTGCGTGAACCCCATCAGCGGGAGCACGTCGGCCAGCAGCGCGCTCTTCTGCGCGCCCAGCGCCGCGTCGAACAGGCGCTGTATGTGCGCCAGATCCTCGCGGGAGCGCTCGAGCGGGGCGTAGGAGGCGGCGCGCAGCTGCGCCTTGAGCTGATCGAGCGCGGCCTGCACGCTGTCCAGCAGCACCTGATCCTCGTCGGTCTTGAGGATGTAGCCGACCGCGTGGCGCTGAAAGGCCTGATAGGCATAGGTGAACTCGGGGTATCCGGTCAGGAAGATGGTCTTGCAGGCGGGCCAGCGCCGGTTCACCTGCTCGAGCAGGTCCAGGCCGTTCATATCCGGCATGTTGATGTCGGACACCATCAGGTCGATCCGGTTGCTCTCGAGCACCTCCAGCGCCCGCTTGCCGCGATAGGCGCAGAAAACCTCGACCGGTATGCCCAGTCCGGTGGAAAGCAGCCGCTGGATGCTCTCCGCGATCACGGGCTCGTCGTCCACGACCAGCAGGTTATACTCCGCGTCCATGTTCGTCCTCCTTTTGTGTGGTTTTGATGGCGCGCCGGATGGTCATCGCGACGCACAGGCCGCCCAGCTCGCTCCGGGAGAAGCTCAGGCCGCAGGGCGCGCCGTAGAGTATCAGCAGCCGCCTGTGGGTGTTGACCAGCGCGTGCGACTCGCCCTCGACCCTCTGGGGCGCGTCGAGCATGCCGGAGAGCCTCTCGATGGCCTTGTCGCTCAGGCGGTCGCCGTTGTCCTCGAAGCGTATGCGCACCAGCTCGCCCTGTTCCTCGAAGCGCAGGCGAACCAGCGCGGTCTCGCGGCCGGTGGGCACACCGTGCTCGATGGCGTTTTCGAAGATCGGCTGCAGGATCAGCCGGGGCACGATCAGATGGCCCAGTTCCTCGCCGGGCCGCTCGATTTCGGCGCGCAGGAAGTCGCCGAAGCGCATCTGCTGAATGCGCAGGTAGGTCTGCGCGTGGTCGAGCTCCTCGTACAGGGGCAGGGTGTCGTGCGACTGGTCGGTGATGAAGCGGAAATAGTCGCCCAGGTAGGAGCACATTCGCTGGGCGTACTCGGTTTCGCCGCCGCGCAGACTGTGCCTGAGCACGTAGAAGCTGTTGTAGAGGAAATGCGGGTTGATCTGGGACTGCAGCTGCTTGTACTCGGCGCGCTGCGTGCGGATGCGGGATTCGTAGGTGGACTGCACCAGCTCCTGTATCTTGGCCACCATGCGGTTGAAGCCCTCGACCAGTATCTCGAATTCGTTCAGGTACCTTCCCTCGATGCGGGTGTTGAAATCGCCGTGCCGGGTGGCGCGGAAGGCTCCGGTGAGCGCGCCGATCGGGCGCTGCACGATGCGGTAGATGATCAGCGCGTAGGCAGCCAGCAGCACGAGCAGCAGCACGGTGAACATCCGGGTGAACCGGCTCAGCCGCTCGGGCAGGGCGAAGAGCCGCTCGTAGGGGATGAGCTGATAGAAGTCGCAGTTGAGATAGCTCGAATACACGGCCAGGCACAGGTACTGCACGCCGTCCTGGCTCAGCACATGGCCGGACTGCCCCATTTCCCCGGGCGCGGGCAGCGCGTCCGGCAGGGGCGCGTCCTGCGCGACGGCCAGCCGGTTTCGGTAGATCGTGCCGGTCGGGCGGTTGCGCATGAACACCCGGCAGTCTCCGCTCACGTCGAAGGAGGACAAAAGCGCGGTGATCTGCTCCTGCCGGAGGGTCGCGCTGGCCATGAAGTAGGGCTGCATGCTCGTGCCATAGGCGGTGTTGGAGTGCATGAGTTCCACGCTCAGCACGCCCTCCCGCTCGGTCAGCAGGAACCCCTGCTGATAAAAGCTCGACAGCACCTCGTTCATCTCCCGCTCGCCGATGCGGATCGGAACCGAGGTATTCGAGGAAATTACCCGCCCCAGCCGCGGATAGTAAACCTTCACCTCCTCCAGGAAGGGGCTGCTGCCCTGCACCAGCTTGAACATGCTCTGCATGTCCATGATGTGCAGGTAGTAGTCGCCCAGCCGGGCGGTTCGGGTGTGAGAATACAGCGCGGTCACCATGCGGTGCTGCAGCAGGTACTCCAGCTGCCGCACGATCAGGCTCACGTTGGTCTCCAGCTCGTCCTGAATAAAGGAGAGATTGTCCCGGGCGGTCGTGACGACCTCCTCGCGCACGGCGCTCACGCACCAGTTATACAGCACCGCGTGCCCCACCTCCAGCGGGATGGTCAGCACGAGAAACGCCGCCAGCAGCCGCGTGTAGATCGAATTTACCCACTTAAAGCACCTGACCATTCGCGCCATATCTCCTTAACCTTCGTAACCGCGCAGTGCGCAAAGCGTTCCGATACAGGCATTATACCATAAAAAGCGCGTCATATCTACACTTTTGAGCACAAAAGTCGGAAAATGAAAAGGGAAAGTCGGAAAAGTGCAATGTACAAATGCGGCGAAATGTTGTATGATGAAATCGGTCATTATATTAAGAAGGAGGAAACATTCCATGACCAAGAAGCTTTCCCTGTTCCTGGCGATCGTGTTCGTGCTGGCAAGCTGCCTGACCGGCGCGTTCGCGGCCGAGACTCCCGAGTTCGGCAAATTCGAAGACCTGACCCACATTAAGTACCTGTCCTACGATTTCAACGCAACCTCCGTTGCAGATTATGACGCGAACAACCCCGCCCGCAAGTCGCCCACCGAGAACGCGTGGATCGACGGCTATAAGGAATTCCTGAACATCGAGCTGGAGCGCATCATCGCTGAGGATGGCACCGCGCTCAACGCCCGTCTGAACACCGGCATCGCCTCGGACGACCTGCCGGACATCATGTTCGCTGAAAAGAGCATGTTCTACGTGCTGGCCGAGAACGGCGTGCTGGCCGACCTCTCCGACGCATATGACAACTACGCCTACAAGAACTACCTCAACCAGATCGAGGAGAGCTATCCGACGCTGAAGCAGGTCGGCATGTACGACGGCGAAATGCTGGGCTACGGCAAGTGCGGCAACTGCTACAACGGTTCTGAGATCATGTGGATTCGGCAGGACTGGCTGGACAAGGTTGGCAAGAGTGTGCCCACCACCATCGACGAGCTGCTTGACGTGGCGCAGGCGTTTGTGGACGCGAAGCTGGGCGGCGAGAACACCGTCGGCATCGAGTTCTATAACGTCGGCGAATCCATCATGTCCGCCTACGGCGCGGTCATGGGCGCGTGGAACCAGCAGGCGGACGGCGCCTACGTCAAGGGCGACGTGATGCCCGAGATCAAGGACGGCCTGCTCAAGATGCAGGAAATCTATAAGAAGGGCCTGATCAAGAGCGACTTCGCCGTCTCCGGCACGGTGGACGAGGACATCGCCAATGGCGTTTCCGGCATTCTGTTCGGCGCTGTCTGGCGCGGCGTGACCTGCATCCAGACCAGCTTCAACAACGACCCCGACGCCGTTTGGGTACCCGCACCCATTCCCACACTGGATGGCAATCCTGTGAAAGAATTCACCAACAACACTGTCGGTTCTTACTTCTGCGTCAATGCGAAGTTCGAGCATCCGGAAGCGCTGTTCATGCTGCTTGAGTTCGAAAACGCCATGCGCTTCTCCGCCGATCCTGAGATCAGCGCCCGCTTCAACGTGTGCGAGGACGGCTATCAGATGTGGAGCATCGGCGCCTTCCGCGACGTTGTACGCGCCGATACCGACCTGTACAAGGGCCAGCTGATCCGCGAGGGTCTGGCTAACAACACCCCCGTCGAGGACATGAACGCCCTTGCCCTGTCCAACTACGAGCTGTGCCTGAAGGCCAAGAACGGCGACCGCGCCTATCTGGGCCGCCTGGTCGCCTTCACCGACGGCTACAGCGTCACCGACCCGCTGCTGGCGGACGGCTACCTGCTGGGCGCGTACAACGGCCCGATTACCGAGAACATGACCCTGTACGAAGCCTCCATCAACGAGGCGCTCAAGGCCGCGATGATCAAGGTCATCATGGGCGAGGACATCTCCGTCTATGAGCAGGCCGTGGACACCTGGTACACCTCCGGCGGCCAGGCCATCACCGACGAGGTCAACGAGTACTACAAGAGCCTGAGCTAAGTCTTCATTCCCTGCCGTCCGGCGCTTCGCCGCGCCGGGCGGCCTGTTTTCACGCTCCAACACAGAGGAGGTTTGCCCCAATGACTGCCGCAGCAAAGAAAGGCCGCAAAAGCGATCACGTGCTCAGCGCGCGCCGCCTGAAGATGGACTGGCCGCTGTACCTGATGATGTTCATCCCGGTCGCGCTGGTCTTCGTGTTCAACTATATCCCCATGGTGGGCATCGTCATCGCGTTTGAGAAGTACCTCCCCGCCAAGGGCATCCTCGGCTCCAAGTGGGTCGGCCTCAAGAACTTCCAGACGCTGTTCAACATGCCCGGCTTCTTCATGGCCCTGAGAAACACCCTCACGATGTCCATCTGGAAGATCGTGCTGGGCATCCTCGTCCCCGTCACCTTCACCCTGCTGCTCAACGAAATCGCGAACAGCTTCGTCAAGCGCGGCGTGCAGACGCTCATCTACCTGCCGCACTTCATCTCCTGGGTTCTGCTGGCGGGCATCTTCACCAAGCTGCTCTCCGGCAGCGGCATCGTCAACAAGCTCATCGTCAAGCTGGGCGGCTCGCCCATCATCTTCCTGGGCGACAACAAGTGGTTCCCCTTCACCATCATACTGACTCACATCTGGAAGGAATTCGGCTACGGCACCATCGTCTATCTGGCCGCCGTCGCCGGTGTCAATACAGACCTGTACGAGGCCGCGCAGATCGACGGCGCGGGACACTGGAAGCAGCTGCTGCACGTCACGCTGCCCTCCATCGTGCCCATCATCATCCTGATGAGTACCCTGTCGCTGGGCAATATCCTCAACGCGGGCTTTGATCAGGTCTTCAATCTCTATAACTCCGTGGTTTACGAGAGCGGCGACATACTCGACACCCTGGTCTACCGCATCGGCTTCGGCTCCGGTCAGTTTGGCCTGTCCAGCGCCGCCGGACTGTTCAAGTCCCTGGTCTCCGCGGTGCTGGTCGTCATTTCCTACAAGGTGGCCTACAAGACCAGCGGCTACCGCGTCTTCTAAGGAGGAATCAGCATGGCGATTAAGGTCAATCCCGCCCGAAGGGCGTTCGTTATCTTCAACTACATCTTCTGCATCCTGATCGGCATCCTGTGCGTCATCCCGGTCATCCACGTGCTGGCTGTGTCCTTCAGCGGCAAGGACGCGGTGTTCAGCAACCGCGTCGCCTTCTGGCCGGTCGACTTCTGCACCGACAACTACAAGATCATCATGAACGACGCGCAGTTCTTCCAGTCCTACCTCATCACCTTCGTGCGCGCGGGCTTGGGCTGGGCGGTGGCGCTGTTCGTCACTACGCTCGCCTCCTACCCCATGTCCCTGAGGCAGAACATGTTCCCCGCAAGGCCCTTCTTCGTGGTCTATTTCATGATCACCATGCTCTTTAACGGCGGCATGATCCCCACCTATCTGGTCATCAAGAGCATGGGCCTGCTGGACACGCTGTGGGTGCTGGTGCTCCCCTGCGCCGTGAGCACCTACAACATCATCCTGATGATGAACTTCATGAAGACCCTGCCCGAGGCGCTCTCCGAGTCCGCCTTCATCGACGGCGCGGGACACTTCCGCACCATGTTCAGCATCATCCTGCCCCTGTGCCTGCCCTCCCTGGCCACCATCTCCCTGTTCATCGTGCTGCAGCATTGGAACGCCTGGTTCGACGGCATGATCTACATCAACAACATGAAGCTCAAGCCCCTGCAGACCTACCTGCGCTCCGTGCTCATCGTCGACTCCGGCGTGGAAAACATCAGCCTGGAGGACGCGATGGAAAACGTCACCGCCGACGGCGCGAACGGCGCGAAAATCTTCTGCGCCATCCTGCCCATCATGTGCCTGTACCCCTTCCTCCAGAAGCACTTCGCCAAGGGCATCGTCCGCGGCAGCGTGAAGGAGTGACGGGAAGGACGTTGGGGAGGCGGCTTTTTTGACCGGGCAGTGCCCGGACCCACTTGCTACCGCAGGACGATAAGCAATGTGAGTCGTTTGCGAAAGCTGACGAGGCCTCAACGCTTTTCCCCCACCCGGAAAACAGTCTGATCCGCGTTACAGAACAGCATATAGATATGTAGTTCTCCGAACTCAATCGCGGTTCCGGGAACGCGAAAGACGAGCGTCCATCGCCCGACCTGTGAAGGGACGGCGGCGGGCGCTGCTTTTTTTTGCTCTTCCTCAACGCTTCATTCGGGGATTCACATCTCTTTTCCATACCAACTTATGCGGATCATGGTGTTTTCCGGGAGAGCTCTAGAGGCGCCCCTCAATCGCCCAAAACTTACATTTCCGAAATGGGCAACGCCCATAGAACCTGACAGGCGCGAAGCGCTCTGGCAGGGAAGACCTTGGCCGCTCCAATCTATGGCGGCCAACGGTCGTCGCCAGAACCGGCGGCAGCAGTTGGCCGTCGGCACTGCCCGCTGATACATCCACACTCCGCTTCCGCCTTATGGGGAGCAGCACTGCGCATTCGCTCGAACGAAGAATCCTGAGGCTCTGATCTATGGCCGAAGGATTCGTGCGGCCGGCGACAGCACCGCCTCCAGGCTCAGCCTGGCGAAAAGTACACCTGGCGGTGCGAATTGTCCCCTTGAAATGGGCGCAAGGTATGTTAAAATAGAGGCACAAAGTGCGAGAGAAACCTTTCTGCACGACACGAACGGAGGAGTGAGTATGACAGAACGAACCAGGCTGCATGTCGTGCCGGTGTCGATGATCGACCGGGCGAACCGGCAGGCGGTCGAGGTGTATACGCGCCTTGAGGGCAAGACGATTCACGCAGTGCTGCGGGCGGTGGACGCTGCCTGCGGCGAAGTGATCTGCGAAGAGGAAGTTGGCATTGCCTCGGGCGAAGGCCACGCGCGCGCAATGCTTCCCTGCCCCGAGCGGGCGCGGCAGGTGCGCTGGGAGCTGCGGTCGCTTTCGGGCGAGCTGCTGGCGAGCGAGGAGGGAACCTGGGAGAAGCCCCGTCAGTGGCGCGTCTATATCATGATTTCCTCGCACACCGACATCGGCCTGCACAACTCGCAGTACATCCAGCGCTACAACAGCTCGCGCTTCCTGAAGCAGGCGATGGCGCTGTGCGACCAGACCGCCGACCGGCCGCCCGAAAACCGGTATCGCTACACGGTCGAGGGCACCTGGTTCTTCGGCAACTACGCGCTCGACCGCGGCGCGCGCGCGGCGAAAAGGCTGGTGCGCGAGTACGTGGAGCCCGGGAAGATCGGCGTGTGCGCGGGGCTTGCGGGTAACCACACGCAGGTGTACGGCCTGGAGGAGCTGTGCCGCTCGACCTATGAAAAGGGCAGGCTGCAGCGCGAGGCGGGCGTGGACAGCCACACCCTGACCATGATCGACAACAACGGCCTGAGCTGGGCAATGGTCGGGCCGTACGCCGAGGCCGGATATAAGCACATCATCTTCTCGCCCAACCAGTGGAACCCGCTGCCCTCGCGCACCTGGCTGCAGGAGACCGGCGTGGAGGGCGCGACCTGGAACACCGAGGGCAAGGGCGGCGCGGCGCGCATCGACATGAACTTCGACAGCGACCTGCCCCGCATCTTCTACTGGCAGAGCGCCCAGGGCGGCGAAAAAATCCTGGTACACTCGGGCGGCAACTACGGCCACGGCGGCGTGGTGTTCGGGCTGTACCCGGCGGCGAACGGGCGCAGCATGCCCTGGATCACGCCCGTCCGGCGCATGGAGAACGCCATGGCGCATAACCTGCCCCGCATCGAGGCGAAATACCCCTATGAAATCTGGCTGACGGCCAGCTATGGCGACGATCAGGCTCCCGACCTCGACCAGGTGGACGCGATGGCCGCCTGGAACCAGCAGTGGCAGTGGCCGCGCTTCGAGGCGCTGGGCAGCCCCGACCGGGTGCTGGACGAGTTCCGCGAGAAATACGACGCGGTGATTCCCACGCTGCGCGGCGACCTGACCGGCGGCTGGTATCAGCACCCCGTCTCCGCGCCCGAGCTGCTGGCCGACAAGTTCGCCGCCGACCGTGCACTGCCCACCGCCGAAAAGCTGGCCGCGCTGGCCGCGCTGCTCGACCCGGGCTACCTCTACCCCGCCGAGGCCTTTGACCGCGCCTGGCGCGCTCTCTTGTGCAACGACGAGCACTCCTACGGCACCAGCGGCTATCAGGGGCGGCGGGTGTACGAGACCTGGATGCAGCACAGGGCCTGGATCGAGCGGGCCGAAACGACCGCGCGGCAGGAGGCGGACGCGGCGCTTCGCTGCATCGCCTCGAAAATCCAGTCGAATGGCGAGCAGGTCGTGGCTTTCAACCCCGCCGCTCAGACGCGCACCGAGCTGCTCTCGTTTGAAGGTGGACAGGCGCTCTCCGATCTGCCCTCCTTCGGCTACGCGGTGATTCCCGCGGCGCAGTTTACCCGTCCTCAGCCCGAGATTCAGGAAACTGAAACCCCGCCGGTCGTCGAAAACGCCTTCTACCGGGTCGCCTTCAGTGAAAACGGCGGCATTTCCTCGATCGTGGACAAGGCGCTCGCGCGCGAGCTGCTCGACCGGACGAGCGAATATCCGGCCGGCTGCTTCGTCTATACCGAGGACAACCACCGCTCCTTCCACACCCCGGGCAGGGCGCGCTTCACCGTCGAAAAAGACGAATTCAGTATCCGCGTGACCGCCCGCATGGACGAGGCCTGCTCCGGCGCGGCGATCTGCCAGCAGGTCACGCTGCCCGCGCATGAAAAGCGCATCGAGATCGACAACCGCCTCGAGCACGTGCGCGGCCTGTTCAACGACTGCCGCTACAGCCGCTACGCCTACTACGCCTTCCCGTTTGATGTGCCCGGCGCGCGCAGGCTGTGTCATCTGGGCGGGTGCGTCGCCGAGTACGGACGCGACCTGACCGGGCACGGCACCGACGTGTACATGGCGGCCAACGAGTGGTGCTGCGCGCAGAACGGCCAGGCGGGCGTCGGCCTGATGCAGCTGGACAGCGAGCTGGTCGAGTTCGACCACATCCACCCCGACAAGACCGACTTCGGCCATCCCGGCGAGGGCGCGCAGGTCTTCTGCTACCTGGCCAACGACTGGCTGCAGATGCACACCTGGGGCGGCAGCGCGATGAACTTCCGCTTCCGGTACGCCATCACCTCGTTTGCGGGCGACTACGCGCAGGCGGGCCTGCCTGAAATGGCCGAGCGCTTCGCGCATCCGCCGCTGCTGACCCGGATCGGCGCGCAGGCAGGCAGTCTGCCCCCGCGCATGAGCTTCCTTTCAAGCGGCGCGCGGCTGGTGACCCTGAAGCGGGCCGAGGACGGCAATGGCCTGATCGCCCGGCTCTACGGCGCGAAGGACGATTCGCTGAACGCGCAGGGGCCGCTTTCCGCACTCACGGTCGAGCGAAACAGCGTGGACGAGCGGCCGATGCAGTCTGTATCGGGCGACGCGGCCGCCTTCCGCACGCTGCGGCTGGGCAGCGGACAGGTGCGCCTGAACGCGCGCACGGAGCCTGAGACGCGCGGCCTGGGCGCGGCGCGCACTGAAATCGGCGCGACCTATACCGGCCTGATCGATGCGCCCCGGGCGGCGCGCGGCGAGCTCCCCGGGCGGATGTACCTGCTGTGGGGCCGGTGCATGGAGAAGGATCTGGGCTGCTACGAGGTCTTCCGCGGGGAGGAAAACGGCTTTGCCTGCACGGACGAAACGCTCGTCGCCCGCGTGAAGCAGGAAAAATACTGTGTCGGGCGGTACGTCGACGACGGCCTGAAGCCTAACGCTCGCTATTTCTACCGCGTGCGTGCCGTGGACAAAAGCGGCCGGCCCGGCCCGCTGAGCGCCGAGTTCTCCGGCCACACGAAGGAGTAATCCACTGAAAAACGCCCGTCGCTCAGTCCCATCCGGGGCCGTGCGGCGGGCGCGGTTCGTTATTCCCTTTCCTGCATGTACTTGCGGTACTCGCCGGGGGTCATGCCGACGATCTGCTTAAAGCGGCGAATGAAGCTGTTGGCGTTGAGGAAGCCCACCTCCATGCCGATCTCCGCGACCGACATGTTGGTGCGCAGCAGCAGCCGCTTCGACTGGTCCATGCGCAGCTGGGCGATGTAATCGCTGGGCAGCATGCCCGCCTTGCGCTTGAACAGCTCGGCCAGCGTGGTCATGCTCATGCCGTACTCATCGGCCAGCTGCTGCACGGACAGCTCCGCGTCGTTATAGTGCTGCAGCAGGTACTGGTGAATCTCGTCGATCTGGCGGCTCTCCTCCTCGCCGGCGGTCTGGGCCTCCATGGCCAGGCGGAAGCGCTCGCACAGCGCATCGAGCAGCGGCCTGAATTCCTCGGGCGACTGATACTGCAAAATCAGGTAGCTTTCGGCGTAGTCGAGCGCCAGCTGTGCCTTGCCGTGCGCCTCGCAGTAGCGCTTGAGCAGCTGGATCAGGTTGTTGCTCAGCACCCTCAGCTCGGGCACGCTGGCCTCGGGGCGGGGCTGCTTGAGCTCGTAGAGCATGCACTGCACGCTGGCGGCGTCCCCGGCCTCGAGCGCCCGCTCGATTTTTTCCACGCGCAGCGAACAGGGCTGGGCCAGGGAAATCGAGGCGTACATGAGCAGGCCGGTCATGCCGCCCGAGGTCATGATTTCGTCGGTCACCATGGCCTCGACATAGGAGATCGGGATGCGCTGCAGCTCGTACTGCAGGCTGCCGACCGCGACGCAGCGCACGCTTTCCTCCCCGGCCAGGCGCTTGAGCACGCCGCCGATGGCCTCCCGACTGGCGCTCGGGCCGGTCAGTATGACGGCGTAGCGATCGGCCTGAAGCTGCTGAGCGATCATCTGCAGGCCCTCAGGCAGGAGCGAGCGCACCTGGCGGCTCATTTCGTGCATCGCGCGCGGCTGACGGTAGTCGATCACGCACACGCGGAAGATCGACGCGTAGGCCGAGATGCCGAAAAAGCGCTGCAGCTGATTGCTCTCCTCGACGTTCTTCATGTCGCCCTTGAACAGCTTGTAGGTCAGATAGGCCTGCATGTCGCTCACGCTGGAGCGCATGAGCATGTTCTGATTGCCCAGATCCTCCATGGCGTGGTAGATGTTGTTGTAATCGTCCTTGTCGCCGGCTTCGCCCTCGACCAGCTCGCTGGCCTTGCTGCGCAGGCGGCGGATGGGCTGATAGTTCCTGCGCGAAATCAGCAGCGCCAGCGTCACGCCGAAGAGCAGCGTGATCAGCATCATGATGATGAAGCCCAGCGACACCGCGTGCAGCCGCTTTTCCATCGCGCCGAAGAGCACAGTGGTATAGCGCAGGCCGAACATGTTCGAGCGCGTGCTGACCAGTATGCAGTCCTGCCCTCCCACGCGCAGCTTGCAGGTATACGCCCCTGACGCCTCGGAAAGACCGCTGTTTTCCAGCGCGCTCAGGTAGTCGTCCATCGAGCGCTGCGCGTCATTAAAGACGCTGGCCAGCGGGTACAGACTGTCGCTCTCGTGCACCATGGCCAGTCCGCTGTTGCCCGTCAGCGCGCCCTCAAACAGCGCCTCGACGGCCGATTGTGGGATATAGTACAGCAGATACTTGGCGTTGCCCGCCTCGTGCATGAGCAGGAAAAAGCCCTGCCGACTGCCGGTCACCCGCAGCACCCTGGCGCAGGCCACGCGCACCGGGTCGAGCATCGCCTGAAAGGCCGCCTCGTCGCGAACGCCTTCGATCGGATAGGAGGCGAGAAAGCGGGCGAGCGAGTACGACGTGCTGCTGGAATACAGAAAGCGGTCGCCCCGGCAGTACAGGAAGGCCGAAGCGCCGTTGTTGGTCGACACGCCGAGCGCCTTGAGCTGGATCTTCAGCAGGCGCACCTGCTCAAAGTCAGACGGCTCAAAGGAGTCTCCCAGCCGGTCGTTGCCCAGCAGCGCGCCGAAAAAGTCGACCGCCTGCTGCACCTGCCGCTCGCAGGCCTCCTCCGCCATGCGCGCGTCGTCAATCGTCAGCTGCATCGCCTGCTCGTTGACGGGCTCCATAAAGATGTAGTAGATCAGCGCGCTCGACACGAGCACGGGCAGCAGAAACACCAGGAGATACGAGCACGCCATCTGCAGATAGGTGCTCCCTTTGCGCTTTTCCGAGGCGCGCGAGCTTTCGCCGCTCATCGGCTCACCGTCCGTTTCATCTGTTGATTCCGCATGTATCTTGCAAGATACAAATAATGTTATTATAGCGCGTCAAGTCGGCCTGCGCAAGCGGTGTGCCATATTTTTGTCGTCATTTTACAGGAATTGTCGTCCGGCTCAAAACCCTGCGCTTTCGCGCGCGCACAAAAACGCCCCCGCACGTTTCGTGTGGACCGTTCCCATCAAAACGGACAGTGCAAAAAAGCACCTCCTGTTGTAGAATAGAAACTACAACAGGAGGT